>VXRC01000024.1 GCA_009838645.1 Gemmatimonadota bacterium
CGCGAACCGGACTATCCCAACGGGAAGTACTGGTTCGGCCGCGTCGGCGACCACGATATCTACACCGAGCTGAGAGACGAGGCGGCGACCATCGCCTCCGGTACGGACAATCTGCCCGACGAGGCGTCGTACCTCATGTCCCAGACTTCCTGGGATCCCAACGCATTCATCGATCTGTGTGAAGGCGCCAACGTAGGCGGCGTCGCGGCCGGCGATCTCTGCCGCGGCATCCAGCAGCGCGAGTGGGAACTGCTCTTCGACTACTGCTACCGCAAGGCGATCGCGTAACAGAGGTTGTACCGGGCGTGCGAGGGCCGGGCGGACCGGGCGGACCGGGCGGACCGATCGGTCGGATTTCGCGTAGCGTAACCCGGCACGGATCGGCGCAGACCTCCGCGACGTCCGCGGCCGGCGCAATCCAGTCAGCCCCCGTCCCTGATCTTCCGCATCTTCTCCATCCATACGCGGATCTTCTCTTCGCGCCCCCGGTCGGTGGGTTCGTAGTAGCGGTGCCCTTTGATGGATTCGGGCAGATGCTCCTGGTCCACGGACGCCCCGTCGTAGTCGTGGGCGTACTTGTATCCCTTGCCGTGGCCCATCTCCTTCATCAGCCGTGTAGGCGCGTTGCGCAGATGCATGGGCACGGGCTCGTCGCTCGTCTGCTCCGCGTCCTGCCGCGCCTTCGAGAAGGCCGCGTAGACCGCGTTGCTCTTCGGCGCGGTGGCCAGGTAAACCACCGCGTGGGCGAGCATCAGGTCGCCTTCGGGCTGGCCCACGAAATGGACGGCCTGCTGGGCCGAGGTGGAAAGGGTCAGGGCGAAGGGGTCGGCCAGTCCGATGTCCTCCACGGACATGCGGATGATCCGCCGCGCGATGTAGAGCGGATCGTCTCCGGCGATGAGCATCCGGGCCAGCCAGTAGAGGGCGCCGTCCGGATCGGAGTCCCGCACGCTCTTGTGCAGGGCCGAAATGGCGTCGAAATGCCAGTCCCCGCCCTTGTCGTACTGCGGCGACCGGTGCTGCAGGGCTTCGTCGATCTCCTTCACGGTCAGCCGGATCCGGTTCCCGTCGCCGCGCGGCGTGGTCATGGCCGCCACTTCGAGGGTATTCAGGGCGATCCTGGCGTCGCCGCCGGCCACGGAAGCCAGGTGCGCGGCCGCCTCGTCGTCCAACTCGATGTTCCGTCCGCCCAGTCCGTGTGTTTCGTCCTCCAGCGCATTACGGACGATCCGCTGCAGGTCCTCCTCCGAAAGGGGCTCCAGGCGGAGTACGCGGCAGCGGGAAAGCAGGGCGTTGTTGACCTCGAAGGACGGGTTCTCCGTGGTCGCGCCGATGAGGGTCAGCGTGCCGTTCTCCACGGTCGGCAGCACGGCGTCCTGCTGCAGCTTGTTGAAGCGATGGATCTCGTCGATGAACAGGATGGTCCGCTTGCCGTGCATGCCCAGCCGGTCACGGGCCTCGGCGGTCGCCTTGTGGAGGTCCTTCACGCCGGCGCTCACGGCGCTCAACGCCACGAAATGCGAATCCGTGGAGCGGGCGATGATGAAGGCGAGGGTGGTCTTGCCCGATCCCGGCGGTCCCCACAGGATCATCGAGAAGGGCGTGTCCCGCTCGATGGACTCGTTCAGGAGGCGTCCCCGGCCGACCAGCCCCTGCTGGCCCAGGAAACCCGCCAGAGAATCCGGCCGCATGCGGGAGGCCAGCGGCGCTTCCCGCTGCAGTTGCTTTTCGGCCTGGTCGGAAAAGAGATCGGTCATGGCAGGACGTCCGCGGGGGTGCGTAAATACGATCGCGGGGGTGCAAAGATACGTGTAGTTTTGGCCTTTCGGCGTTATTATACAGAAGTATCCCCGCCGGGGTTAAGGGAATAAGGTTCCGATGCATCCCGAATTGTGAGAAAACGGAAACCTGATCTATTATCCCGTCGACTGGCCGAAAGACCGAATCAAGGCATTCCATGTTCCGCAACTACTTCACCGTGGCCCTCCGCCACCTGAACCGCCAGAAGGGCTATTCGCTCATCAACGTGACGAGCCTGGCGCTCGGGATCGCGTGCTGCCTCCTCATCGTGCTCTTCATCCGCGACGAACTGAGCTATGACCGGTTCCACGACAAGGCGGACCGCATCTACCGCGTGACCGCCGAGCACCGGCAGGGGGACCAGGTCTCGCTGAACGCCGACGTACTGATCCCGATCGCCAAGTTCATCAGGGCCGATTTCCCCGAGGTGGAGGACATGGTCCGCTTCGTGCCCCCGGGTAACGCCTGGATGGTCAAGTACGGCGACAAAGGGTTCTACGAGCGCGACTTCTACCTGGCCGACAGTTCGGTATTCAATGTCTTCCATGTGCCCCTGGTGACGGGCAATCCCCGGACGGCGCTCGACGGCAACGACAAGATCGTGCTGTCGGAGACCATCGCGAGGAAGTACTTCGGCGACGAGAATCCCATCGGGAAGATCCTGGATGCCGAAGGGTCTTTTCACCTGGTGGTGACCGGCGTCATGGAGGATCTGCCCTCGAACTCGCATCTGGGATTCGACATACTCGCGTCGTTCCGGATCCAGGAAGCCTACACCGAAGTGCCCCTCGACGAGTTCGGCTGGCGGGCGTCCTACAGCTACCTCCTGCTGCGGGAGGGCACCGACCCCGCCGAACTGGAAGCCAAGCTTCCCGCCTTCGTGGACAAGTACCTGGGCGACCGGTACGGCAACGAGGAAGAATCCCTGACGCTCAGGTTGCAGCCGCTTACCGATATCCATCTCCATTCCCATCTCGAGCGGGAGATCACCCCGAACAGCGATATCGCATACGTCTATCTCTTCACCGCCATCGCCGTGTTCATCATTGTCATCGCCTGCATCAACTTCATGAACTTGGCCACCGCGAGATCGGCGGGACGCGCCAGGGAGATCGGACTGCGCAAGGTCTTCGGCGCCGGCCGGGGACAGGTGATGCGGCAGTTCATCAGCGAGTCCATGATCATGAGCGGACTGGCGGTCTGCGTCGCCCTCGTGCTCGCCATAGTGAGCCTGCCCTGGTTCAATCTGCTGACCGGCAAGTCCCTGGCGATGGACGCGGACACAGTATGGTTCGCCCTCGGCGCCGTGGTGGCGATCGGCGTCGTCGTCGGCTTTGTCGCGGGCAGCTATCCCTCGCTCTACCTGTCGGGACTCGCGCCTATCCAGACCCTCAAGGGCTCGCTGGGAACCAGCAACGCGGGCATGCGCAGGATACTGGTCGTGGGCCAGTTCGCCATATCGATCGCCCTTCTCATCTGTACCGGCGTCGTCTTCAACCAGGTGGAGTACATCCGCGCGAAGAACATGGGACTGAACACGGACCAGGTCGTCGCGGTTCCGTTGACCTTTCTCCCGGTCATGGAAACGTCTCCTGTGTTCAAGGCGCGCATCATGGAAAGTCCGCACGTGGTGAAAGCCACGCTGGCCTATATCCTGCCCGGACACAAGAACGCGGTGATCCCCCTCTCGGTGAGCAGGCCGGAAGACAGCTTCGCTTCGAAATATGACATGCACGCGGCGTGGACCGACGAGGACTACATCGACCTCTTCGGTATCGAACTGGTCGCGGGCCGGTATTTCGACCGCACGTTTCCCGGTGACTGGACGGGCACGGGTGCAGTGGTCATGAACGAAGCGGCCGCGGCGAGATTGGGATTCGATCCGGCTGAAGCAGCGGTGGGCGAGACGATTCTGTGGCTTCATGAACGCCGCCTTGGATACGAGGAAGATAAACCGGTGCCGCGCGAGGTCGTCGGCGTGATGAAGGACTTCCATTTCAGGTCATTGCACGAGCCCATCGAGCCGCTGGTGCTCTTCCCGGATCGCGAGGGCGGTCACGCGATGGTCAAGATCGATTCCGGCAACCTGATGGAAGCCCTCGCCTTTATCGAAGATACGTGGAACGAGGTGAATCCTGATTTCGCCTTCGAATACTTCTTCGTGGAAGACACCTTCGCGCGCCTCTACGACGCCGAACAGCGGTTCGGCAGGATCTTCGTCAGTTTCGCCGCGCTGGCCGTAGTCATCGCGTGCCTGGGGCTCTTCGGCCTATCCTCCTTCACCGCGGAAAGGCGCACGAAGGAAATCGGGGTGCGCAAGGTCCTCGGCGCATCCATCCCCAACCTCTTCGGGATGCTGTCCAGCGAATTCGTCCGCCTCGTGATCGTGGCCAACGTGCTGGCCTGGCCCGTCGCCTACGCCGCGATGAACAGCTGGTTGGGCGGCTTCGCCTACCGCGTCGACCTGGGCTGGACGACCTTCATCCTCGCCGGCGTCCTCGCGATGGCGATCGCCCTGCTCACCGTGGGCTTCCAGGCCGTGCGAGCGGCCACCGCCAATCCGGTCGAGTCCCTGCGGACCGAGTAGGACGCGGTAAATACCGGGTAGACGCGCCATGTTCCGTAATTACCTAACGGTGGCCTTCCGCCATCTGAACCGCCAGAAGGGTTATTCGTTCATCAACGTGATGAGCCTGGCGCTCGGGATCGCGTGTTGCCTCCTCATCATGCTCTATATCCGGGACGAGTTGAGCTATGACCGTTATCACGGCAAGGCGGACCGCATCTACCGTGTGATCTCCGAAGAACGGCAGGGCGGCGCGGCTGTCCGGTCCATTCGGTCCATGCGGACTGCAGAAGTCATGACGCCCACGGCCAGGCTCATGCGCGAAGACTTCCCCGAGGTGGAAGACATGGTGCGCTTCAACCCTCCCGTAAACGCCTGGATGGTCAAGTACGGCGACAGAGGATTCTACGAACGGTCCTTCTACCTGGCCGACTCTTCGGTCTTTAATGTCTTTGACGTCCCGCTTCTGGCCGGCAATCCCCGTACCGCGCTGAGCGGAAACGACGGGGTGGTGTTGTCCGAGTCCGTCGCCCTGAAGTATTTCGGCGACGAGGACCCCATGGGTAAGATCCTGGACGCCGAAGGTACCTTTCATCTCGAGGTGACCGGCGTCATGGCGGACCTGCCGTCCAATACGCACCTCGGATTCGACATACTCGCGTCCTTCCGGATCCAGGAGGCGTTTACAGAGCAGTCGCTCGACGATTGGGGCTGGCGCAGGTCTTACAGCTATGTCCTGCTCAGGGAGGGAAGCGATCCGGCCGCACTGGAAGCCAGGTTGCCCGCTTTTGTGGAGAAGTATGTCGGCGATATCTACGACGGCGAAACGTCATCGCTGACCTACCGGCTGCAGCCCGTGACGAACATCCGTCTTCATTCCCGGCTCGAGCGGGAACTGACGCCGAACAGCGACATCAGGTACGTGTATCTCTTTGCCGCCATCGCCGTGTTCATCATCCTCATCGCCTGCATAAACTTCATGAACCTGGCAACCGCACGGTCCGCGGGAAGGGCCCGGGAAATCGGCCTGAGAAAGGTCTTCGGCGCGGGCAGGGGTCAGGTGACGCGTCAGTTCCTGAGCGAATCCCTGATCATGAGCGGAATGGCGGTGTGCATCGCTCTGCTGCTGGTTGTGTTCGGGTTGCCGTGGTTCAATCTGGCCTCGGGTAAATCCATATCCGTGACCGCGGATACCGCATGGTTCATCCTGGGCGCCGCGGCGGTGACCGGCGTCGTGGTCGGGCTGATATCGGGAAGCTATCCCGCGCTATACCTGTCCGGACTCGCTCCGATCGATACCCTGAAGGGCGCGTTGTCCGGGGATGCCGGCAACGTGGGCATGCGCAGAACGCTGGTCGCGGGCCAATTCGCAATCTCGATCACCCTGATCATCTGCACAGGCGTCGTGTACGACCAGCTCGACTACCTCCGAAACCGGAACCTGGGGATGGAAACGAAGCGGCTCGTCGCCGTGCCGCTGACGTTTACCCCGGTCATTGAGAAGGCGCGACTATATAGACAGCGGGTGCGGGAAAGTCCGCACGTGGAGGATGCCACGGCCACCTTTATCCTGCCTTTTCACAAGAACGCCGTGATCACCGCCATTGTGCGCAGATTGGGCGAAGGTGATAACGCCAAGATCGAAATGAACCAGGCCTGGACGGACGACATGTTTTTCGATACGTTCGGCATGGAACTGGCCGCCGGCAGATTCTTCGATCGCGCGTACGTCGCCGACTGGTATGGAGCGGGCGGCGGGACGGTATTGAACGAAGCCGCCGTTTCCCGGCTGGGTTACGGATCCGCAAAGGAAGCCCTGGATGGTCGGTTTGACTGGGTGTTTGACGAGCGACACGGATTTGATGAGGAAACCGCGGAACCGCGCAGTATCGTCGGCGTCGTGAAAGACTTCCACTACGCTTCGCTGCATGAACCCATTGAACCTCTGGTACTCTTTCCCGAATCCGACGGCAGCCACGTGGTCGTCAAGATCAACGCCAACCAACTTTCGGAAGGACTTTCGGCGATCGAGGAAGCATGGCGCGACACAAACCCAGACTTCGCCTTCGAGTACTTTTTCGTCGAAGATTCCTACATGCGCCTCTACGAAGCCGAGCAGCGCTTCGGCAGGATATTCGTCAGTTTCGCCGCACTGGCCGTGTTTATCGCCTGCCTCGGTCTCGTGGGCCTCTCCTCCTACACCGCGGAACGGCGCACGAAGGAAATCGGAGTGCGCAAGGTCCTCGGCGCGTCCACGCCGAATCTGACCGGGTTGATGTCGGGGGAATTCGTCCGGCTCGTGATCGTGGCCAACGTAATCGCTTGGCCGGCCGCCTATTTCGCGATGAATCGTTGGCTCGACGATTTCGCGTACCGTGTCGACCTGGACGGGATGACCTTCGTTCTGGCCGGCGCGCTTGCCATCGCCCTCGCCCTCCTGACGGTGAGTTACCAGGCCGTGCGGGCGGCCACCGCCAATCCGGTCGAGTCCCTGCGGACCGAGTAGGGCGCGTAAAATACCTACGCAGGACGTGGCAGTACGCGACGCAGGACGCGGCAGTACGCGGAATTCTGTTCAATCGCCCATCTGAAAAAATGAGCGCGCCATGTTCCGCATCTACCTGACGGTGGCCTTCCGCCACCTGAACCGCCAGAAAGGCTACGCGTTTATCAACGTGATGAGCCTGGCCCTCGGGATCGCGTGCGCCCTCCTCATCCTGCTGTATATCCGCGACGAGCTCAGTTACGACCGGTACCATGAGAAAGCGGACCGCATCTTCCGCGTGATCTCGGAAGAGCGCGGCGGCGATCAGGCGGCGCGGACCGTGCGCACCGTACGGACCGCCGAAGTCATGATGCCCACGGTCAAATTCATGCGCGAAGACTTCCCCGAAGTGGAAGATATGGTGCGCTTCAATCCACCTGGCAACGCGTGGATGATCAAGTATGGGGACAAGGGATTCTACGAACGAAACTTCTACCTGGCCGACTCGTCGGTCTTCAACGTCTTCGATGTTCCTCTCCTGGTGGGCGATCCCCGTACGGCCCTGACCGGTATCGACAAGGTCGTCCTGTCGGAGTCCATCGCGAAGAAATACTTCGGCGATGAGAACCCCATGGGCAAGATCCTGGATGCCGAAGGTTCATTCCATTTCGAGGTGACCGGCGTCATGCGGGACCTGCCCGACAACACGCACCTCGGATTCGACATACTCGCGGCGTTCCGGATCCAGGAGCACTACTCGCCCAATCCGGCCGACGTGTGGGACTGGCGTAAGTCGTACAGCTACGTCCTGCTTCGCGAGGGCAGTGATCCGGATGAACTGGAAGCCAAACTGCCCGCCTTCGTGGAGAAGTACGTCGGCGACCAATACGACGGTGTATCGTCGTCATTGACCTTCAGGCTGCAGCCGGTCACGGATATACATCTTCACTCTCATTTAGAGCGGGAACTGACCCCGAACAGCGACATCCGGTACGTCTATCTCTTCGGCGCCATCGCCGTATTCATCATCCTCATCGCATGCATCAACTTCATGAACCTCGCCACCGCGCGGTCCGTGGGTAGGGCCGGGGAAATCGGCCTGAGAAAGACCTTCGGCGCGGCCAGGGCCCAGGTGATCCGGCAGTTCATCAGCGAGTCCATGATCATGACCGGCCTTGCGGTCTGCGTTGCCCTCCTGCTTGCCGTGCTGAGTCTGCCATGGTTCAACCTGCTGACGGGGAAATCCATGTCCCTGAACGCGGATACCGCCTGGTTCGCCCTGGGCGCCGTCGTGGTGATCGGCGCCGTGGTGGGGTTTGCCGCGGGCAGCTATCCGGCCATTTACCTGTCCGGACTCGCACCGGTCCACGCGCTGAGCGGCCTGCGTTCCGCGGGCGCCGGAAACGTGACGATCCGCCGAGTCCTGGTCGTGGGACAGTTCGTGATTTCGATCGCCCTGATCATCTGCACCGGCGTGGTCTACAGCCAGCTCGATTTCATCCGCGCGCGAAACATGGGGCTCAATTCCGATCAGGTCGTCGCGGTGCCTCAGACCTTCGCGCCGGTGGTCGTGAAATCCAGCGTCTACAAAGCACGGCTTATGGAGATACCAGCGGTGACGAACGTCTCGATGAATTTCCTTCTTCCCGGGCACAAGAACGCCGCGGCGCCGATCAAGGCGCGCAGACAGGGACAGGACGAATCATCGACGATCGATATGAACCAGGCCTGGGTGGACGATGATTTCATCGGGATTTTCGGCATCGAACTGGTGGCGGGCCGCAATTTCAATTCCGCGTTTCCCGGCGACTGGACGGCGACGGGTGCGGTCGTAGTCAACGAAGCGGCCGTTGACCGGCTTGGCTATGCATCCGCCGGCGAGGCGTTGGGCAAGGAGATCGAAGGGCTGCAGGAACTGATCACGGATTCCGATGAGCGAGGTGAATTGCGGCCGTCGATCGTAGGCGTGGTCAGGGATTTCCACTATGCCGCCTTACGCGAACCCATCGAACCGCTGGTGCTGTTTCCGAACTACCCGGGCGGTTACGCCATGATCAAAATCGATGCCGGTCGCATGTCGGAAGGGCTTTCGGCGATCGAGGAAGCATGGCATGAAGTAAATCCTGATTGGGCATTCGAGTATTTCTTCGTCGAAGACACCTTCGCGCGCCTGTATGATGCCGAACAGCGGTTCGGCAGGATCTTCATCAGTTTCTCCGCGCTGGCCGTGGCTATTGCCTGCCTCGGGCTGGTCGGCCTGTCCTCCTTCACCGCGGAAAGGCGCAGGAAGGAGATCGGAGTCCGCAAGGTCGTCGGCGCATCCGCCTCCAGTCTCGCCGCGCTGTTGTCCCGAGAGTACTTCCGGCTTATGATCGTAGCCATCGTGGTGGCCTGGCCCGTCGCCTACATCGCGATGAACACCTGGCTGGGAGGTTTCGCCTACCGCGTCGACCTGGGCTGGTCCCCCTTCATCCTGGCCGGCGCCCTCGCCATGGCGATCGCCCTGATCACCGTGGGTTTCCAGGCCGTCAGGGCGTCGGCTGCGAACCTGGTTGAGTCTTTGCGGATGGAGTAGCTGGGCTCCTGATGGCAGCGACGGCTATATACCTAGCTACTCGGCCTTTTCCTCGCACTGCCCTGGTTGGGAGGAGTTGGGGCTTTGCGTGGCTTCCCGGAGCTTTGGGGAGAAGGCTTGGGTCGGTAACCCCTCGTTAAAAGGTCTCTTCGAGAATTAGCGTTCTTGGGCTTTCCCATTGGTCCTCTCTTCCGAGTTTGCTATTGGCCAAAACTCAATTGTACTTATTTCATCTGCAGCAATGAGTATCCCATGGTCCATCGGTTTCCAATTACCGGGATCATCTATGTTATATATCTGTTGAATGTAAATATCGCTTAATGAAGTAAAAACAGTTAGTAAATCCATCCCACCACAATCCGTACAACTGCATAACTGTGTAGGCATATCTCGCAATCGGGGCAACCAGGAAAATCAAGACCGCCCAATATACAGTAGAGGTAGTTAAATACGATAGGAATCCAGCCGGGTATGACGGAATCCTACCGGTTATGAATTGCGATCTCACGAATACAATGATAAAACCAGGAACGACGAGCAAGACGAACAAAAAAACCGTCGGGTTGTCGTTTATGATTTGCCAGTTTGGCAACGTGTTTTGAATAAGGTCTTGCATAGGGTTTCAGTGCTTTCGCAAATACCATCAATGGATTTGCATATGTATCAGGATCGAAGAATGCATTGTAGAGATAATGGTCACGACACATTTCGACAGTCTCGTTTTTTATTTGATTAAGCGTAAACCAAAGTTGCATTAGAGTTCCATTAAATGTTCGTTTATTTGATTTTTCGTGCTTGACATGTTTAGACTAGCAATATACAATCGATACTATATGTTGTTTCAGTATTGGACAACTACCCCAATAGATTGAGTTTCTAACTTTAACAAGAAGCTTGTCGAAAGACCCAATATCGGAGATCCGCCGCAGATGCGATGTCCTGCGTGTGGCACGCTCAACAGCCACGTTGTAGACTCCCGAACCATCCAGAGCGGTAGAACGATCCGCCGCCGCCGCGAGTGCCTTTCCTGCACTAAGCGATTCACCACCTACGAGGCGATCGAGGAAGAGGAACTTATGGTGGTGAAATCCGATGGCCGGCGGGAGGTCTTCGATCGCGGCAAGATTTTGCGGGGCTTGAAGCTGGCGTGCACGAAGCGCATGGTTTCCGCCGATCAGCTACACGAGCTTGTGGACCGAGTCGTGTACCACGTGAGCAACCTGAGCGACCGTGAGGTCTCCTCCGACAAGATCGGCGAATTCATCATCCGTGAACTGCGCAAGATCGATGAAGTCGCCTATGTGCGCTTCGCCTCTGTCTACCGGGATTTCAAGGACAGGAGCGAGTTCGCGGAAGAGCTCGAACAACTGGAGAAGCAGGAGCTGGCTGCGGTCGTCAAGGAACAGCCCGATCACGGCTGATTCAGGTATTTGGGTACCTGGTCTGCGCTTTGCAGGATCAGGTATTTTTTGTTGACACAATTAACACATCGTTTCGACGTTACACATCGAAGAAAGTGATTTTAGGGGGCACGTATGGCTACTGAAAGACTCGGTTTAAACATTAAGGATGATCCCGGTCTCGTGTTAGAGGACACGGAGGAATCCACCACAGACGTGCCCGTTGAAGACGGGTCGGTCGTTGACGCGCCTGTCGACACGCCCGTCGAAGCGCCGGCCGCATCCGGCGGCCTTTCCGTCGAGCGGTTATACAGCAATCCCGGCCATGATCCCTACGCCGGTGTGGAATGGGAGAAGCGGACGGCCACCATCGCCGGGGACGGCGGCGATGTCGTCTTCGAACAGAAGGACGTGGAGATCCCGGCCGACTGGTCGCAGCTGGCCACCAACGTTGTCGTGTCCAAGTACTTCCGCGGGCCCCTCGGCACCCCGAAGCGCGAGAACAGCGTCAAGCACATGATCAACCGCGTGGCGGACACGATCGCGGGCTGGGGGCGCGCCCAGGGTTACTTCGCCTCGGAGGAAGACGCCGACGCCTTCCATAACGAACTGAAGCAGATCATCCTCAATCAGCGGGCCACGTTCAACAGCCCGGTGTGGTTCAACGTGGGCGTCGAGGACACGCCCCAGTGCTCGGCGTGCTTCATTCTTTCGGTGGAAGACTCCATGGAGTCCATCCTCGAGTGGTGCAAGGTCGAAGGCATGATCTTCAAGGGCGGGTCGGGCGCCGGCGTGAACCTGTCCCGGATCCGCTCGTCCAGGGAAATCCTCTCCTCGGGCGGCCAGGCCTCCGGACCGGTCTCCTTCATGCGGGCGGCCGATTCGGTGGCCGGGTCCATCAAGTCGGGCGGCAAGACCCGCAGAGCGGCCAAGATGGTCGTCCTGGACATCGACCACCCCGACGTGGTGGAGTTCATCTGGTGCAAGGCGAACGAGGAGCGCAAAGCCTACGCCCTCGGCGACGCCGGCTGGGACATGACCCTGAACGGCGACGCGTGGAGTTCCATCCAGTTCCAGAACGCCAATAACTCCGTGCGCGTGACCGACGACTTTCTGGACGCGGTGGAGAAAGATGGAGAATGGACGCTGCAGTCGATCACCACGAAGAAGCCGGTGGAAAGCCTGAAGGCGAAGGACGTCATGTCCTGGATCGCAGAAGCCGCGTGGCAGTGCGGCGACCCGGGCATGCAGTACGACACGACCATCAATGACTGGCACACCTGTGCCAACACGGACCGCATCAACGCGAGCAACCCCTGTTCCGAGTACATGCACCTGGACAACAGCGCGTGCAACCTGGCCTCGATCAACCTGCTCAAGTACCTGACCGACGAAGGCACCTTCGATGTAGTGGGTTTCATCCACACGGTCAACATCATGATCATGGCGCAGGACATCATCGTCGACAACGCGAGCTATCCCACGGAGAAGATCGGCGAGAACGCCCGCGCCTTCCGGCAACTGGGACTGGGATACGCCAATCTCGGCGCGCTGCTCATGGCCATGGGCCTGCCCTACGACAGCGACGGGGGCCGCGCCTTCGCCGGTGCTATCTCGGCGCTGATGACCGGCCAGGGGTACTACCGGTCTTCGGAGCTCGCCGAGCACCTGGGCACCTTCGACGGCTACGATGTCAACAGCGAGCCCATGCTGCGGGTCATGCAGAAGCACCGGGACGCCGTGGACGACATCCAGGCGGAGATGGTGGACAAGAACTTGCTCGATGCCGCGCGGACCGCGTGGGACAATGCGCTGGTCCATGGCAAGAAACACGGGTACAAGAACAGCCAGGCCACGGTGCTCGCGCCAACCGGGACCATCGCCTTCATGATGGACTGCGACACGACGGGCATCGAGCCCGACATCGCCCTGGTCAAGTACAAGCGCCTGGTGGGCGGCGGGACGATGAAGATCGTGAACCGCACCGTGTATTCCGCCCTGGAGAAGCTGGGTTATTCCAAGCCGCAGATCGAGCGGATCGTCCATTACATCGACGAACACGGGACCATCGAGGGCGCTCCCCACCTGCTCCAGGAACACCTGCCTGTCTTCGACTGCGCGTTCCGGACCGAAAACGGAAGCCGTTCCATCCACCACATGGGCCACGTGAAGATGATGGCCGCGGCGCAGCCCTTCATTTCGGGCGCCATATCCAAGACGGTCAACCTGCCCAACGAGGCGACGGTCGAAGACGTCATGAACGTGTACATGAAGGGCGGAGAACTGGGTCTCAAGGCCCTGGCCATCTACCGCGACGGGTCGAAACGCACCCAGCCGCTCAGCACCAGGGCGTCGGAGAAGGAAGAGGCCGCCGAGGTCCAGCCCGTTCGCCGCCGGCTGCCGGACGAGCGCCAGGCGGTCACGCACAAGTTCAGCATCGCCGGCCACGAGGGCTACCTGACCGTCGGACTCTTCGAAGACGGCCAGCCCGGTGAGATCTTCCTGAGAATGTCCAAGGAAGGCAGCACGGTGTCCGGCATGATGGACGCCTTCGCCACGGCCATCTCCGTGTCGCTGCAGTACGGCGTGCCCCTAGAAAGCCTCATCCGCAAGTTCAGCCACATGCGGTTCGAACCGGCGGGGATGACGGGCAACAGGGACGTGCCCATCGCCAAGTCCATCACCGATTACATCTTCCGGTGGCTCGCGGTGAAGTTCCTGCCCGAGGACAGTCATTCCGAGATCGTGGCGGACGAGGACATGGACAACACCATGCATTCGAACGCCATGGACCAGACCATGACCGCGCAGGAGAACCAGGAGCACGAAGTCTATACCGCCCAGGCCGACGCCCCGTCCTGCTCGGACTGCGGCAGCCTGATGACCCGCAACGGTTCGTGCTACGTGTGTCGTGAGTGTGGATCGACGAGCGGGTGTTCTTGAGACAGTGGAAACGGGCGGCCGGAACGCCCGACGCAGTGATCCAACCTCTCTAAGACCGCCGAACACCGGGGAATATCGTACCCGGGGTTCGGCCCTGACCGGGTGCGGGGATACGCAGGGGAGACCCGGCACCTTCTCCGTGCCCGTACGGTCAGGTCCGGTCAGGCCGGGCCCATTCCTGCCAGGGCTCCTTCGGTCAGGCCTCTTCCAGCCCCAGCCTTTCCTTCCATTTTCTATCCGTAACCATGTAGTACAGGGCGCCCACGGCGGCGACGGTGACCCGCACGATGCGGTAAGTCAGGGCGGCGGCCAGTCCCGTGGCCTGGGCGACCGTACCCGGAACCGATCCATCGGCGGTCGTGCTGACGAGGTGGTAGATGTAGATGACCGCGCCTTCCAGCGCGCCGACGCCCCCCGGCACCGGTGCGAAAGTGCCGATGATTTCGGCCGCGGGGATCAGCATGAGGTGGGCCCAGTAATCCGGCGCGGCCGGCCCGGGCAGGAGCGCCATCGCGCAGCAGTAGAAGGCCGAAAGCATGAAGACCTGGCCGGCCAGGCCGATGAGCAGCGCCTCGGTCAGCGCGCTGCGGCGCGTCTGGTAGAGTTCCAGGCTGCCCGCCAGTTCGGCGAAGAATGGCCCGACGAACCGGAGACGGGTAAGCCGCTGGAAGAAGGTCCAGTTCAGCAGCCGGAAACGGAGGGAAACCGCCACGCAGATCAATCCGGCCAAGGCACCGCCCCAGAAGACCAGGACGGCGATCATGATCTCCCGGTGATGCCAGAGGTCCTGGTTCAGCAGCGCGGCCGCCGATCCGACGATCAGCAGCGCCAGCATGCCGATCAGCCGGTCGAGCAGCACCGTGGCCGCGGCGACGGTCCGCCTCGACTTCTGGCGCCGCGCGATGCCCACGGCGCGGACGATGTCGCCGCCCGCGGTCCCGGGCGCGAGGTAGTTGAACAGGTTGCTGACGAAACCCAGGCGGACGGCTTCGCGGAATCCCAGCACCAGCTTCTGGCCCCGGGCGAGAAGGTACCAGCGGAAAAAGGCCAGCACGGTCGCCGTCGTGGCCAGCACGACGCCGATGCCCAGGAAGGTGAAGTCGATTTCGCGGCGGATGAAATCGGCGTACTGTTCGCGGTAGAGATAGATCAGGTAGGCGAGGATGCCCAGTGCGACCAGCCACCGGAGCCATCCCCAGGCCTTCTTGAGCAGGTTCATTTTGAACGTGGGTAACCGTTGTGCCCGGTTCCCGCTACGGCTCCTCCTCGGCCTGTCTGACCTGGGCCGGCGACTGTAGCCGGACGCAATGCAAGCCCGTGTACGGAGCGCGTTTTCGGAACAGGCCGTAATCTTCCCGGCAGGACGCGCAGCTAAACCGGGCGCCCCGGACGTGGCGCAGTTGTCCTCCGCAGGATGGGCAGGGAGGGACTCTTCGAAGCATCCGGTGGAGTATAGGAGATCCAGGGACCGCCGTCAAGGTATCAGGCCTTGAGGTAGATTCTCGACGCGACTAAGGATTAGCTTTCGTTTGACAGGATCTTCAACTGAATTCAATGACGATCACGCGCCAGAGACCTACGCTGATTACGGCAGTTTAAGGACGATAATCAGCCTCAATTCCCAGCCAGATCCTGGCATCAACGCCTAACACCAGTTCGAATTGTAAAGCGGTCTCCGGTACAATCGAAACCTTCCCCGCGATTATATCACTAATGAGCTGCGGTGAGCAATTGCACCTGCGAGCGAATTCAGCGTGTGTGAGACCATGTGCGTCCAATCTCTCTTCCAGGACCAATCCTGGCGACACTACGTAGTCCGGCCGGTACTGGTTTTTACCCTCTGACATCTCCCTCCCTCCTTTGGTATAAAGATATGTACAATAGTTACGCACACTTGTAACTTGATTAGTCGGAATAAGTTCGTTTGAATCGGCACTCGAAAACAGACTTTAGAGGTGACTCCATGCCAAAAACCATAGCCATCGTAGGTGCGCTGGATACCAAGGGCGATGAGTTCGCCTTCGTCAAAAGCGAGATCGAGCGGCGGGGTCACGGGACGCTGGTTATCGATACGGGCGTCATCGGTGATTCAACCGTCGAAGCGGACGTGTCCCGGGAACAGGTCGCCGAAGCCGCCGGCACGACGATCGACGCGTTGAAAAAGCGCGGCGACCGGGGAGAGGCCATCGACGCCATGGCGGCCGGTGTCGCGGAGATCGTGCAGGGCCTTTATGAAGCCGGCGGGTTCGACGGGATCATTAGCATGGGCGGATCGGCCGGCACCGCGGTGGGGACGAGCGCCATGCGGGCACTGCCCGTGGGCGTGCCCAAGGTGATGGTGTCCACCGTGGCCGCGGGCGACACGACCAACTATGTGGGGATCAAGGACGTGTCGATGATCCCCTCCGTCGTGGACGTGGCCGGCATCAACCGCATCAGCCGCAGGATCTTCGCCAATGCCGCGGGCGCGATCGTGGGCATGGTGGAGACCGAGGTGCAGGAAGCGGCGGAAGACAGGCCGCTCGTTAGCGCCAGCATGTTCGGCAATACCACCGAAGCCGTGGACCAGGCCCGGACCATCATGGAGGAGGCGGGTTACGAGGTGCTGGTCTTCCACTGCACCGGCGCTGGCGGGCGGACCATGGAGGGGCTGATCGACGAGGGCCTGATCGAGGGCGTGCTCGACATCACCACTACGGAGTGGGCCGACGAACTGGCCGGAGGCGTGCTGACCGCAGGCCCCGAGCGCATGGACGCGGCCGGCAGGGCGGGCATCCCCCAGGTTATCGTGCCGGGCTGCCTGGACATGGTGAACTTCTGGGCGCCGGACACGGTGCCGGAGAAGTACCAAGACCGCAGGCTGCACAAGTGGAACCCGAACATCACGCTGATGCGGACCAACGTAGAGGAGAACGCCCGACTGGGTGAGATCATCGCGGAGAAGGCCAACGCGTCCAGCGGACCGGTGTCGATCTTTCTGCCCCTGAAGGGCGTGTCCATTCTCGACAGTCCGGGGAACGAGTTCTGGTGGCCCGAGGCCGACCAGGCGCTTTACGACGCCATCAAGTCGAACGTGTCCGCCAACGTGACGGTGACGGAAATGGACTGCAACATCAACGATCCGGCCTTCGCCAAAGCGGTCACCGGTAGGTTGCTGTCCGATCTGAGAAGGTAAGGCCGCCATGCCCGTCATCGACGCGGTCGAGCTCTACCACGTCGCCATGCCCCTGATCTACCCGTGGCGCACGGCCTACGGCAGCGACGACGTCATCGAAAGCGTCCTCGTGAAGATGCACGCCGGCGAAGCCGTGGGCTGGGGAGAGACCACCCCGCTCGCGAAGCCGACCTACAGCCCGGAATACACGGCCGGCGTCTTCGCCGTGACCCGGGACCTCCTCGCCCCCCTGCTGGTCGGAAAGCGGATCGACAGCGGCCGGGACCTTCACGAGGTGTGCAGCTGGGTTGCCGGCAACTTCTTCGCCAAGGGCGGCCTGGACGCGGCCTGGTGGGACCTGCACGCCCGGCTGGAGGGCAAGCCGCTCTGGCGAGTGATCGGCGGCAAGAGCCCTGTCATCGATGTCGGGGCCGACTTCGGGGTGCAGGACAGCATCGACATGCTGCTTGGCAATATCGAGCAGGCCGTGGAGGCGGGGTTCAAGCGGATCAAGCTGAAGTACAGCCGGGGGTGGGACCTCGACATGATCGCCGCGGTCCGTTCGGCTTTTCCGGACCCGGTCTTCCATATCGACTGCAACAGCGGATACACGCTGGACGACCTGCCCATGTTCAGGAAACTGGACCGGTACAACCTGGCTATGATCGAGCAGCCCCTGATGCGGGACGACCTGGTCGACCACGCCGAACTGCAACGTCAGATCGATACGCCGGTCTGCCTGGACGAGAGCATCACGTCCCCGGCTAAGGCCCTCAAGGCGATCCGGATCGGCGCAGCCCGTTGGATCAACATCAAGCCCGCGAGAGTCGGCGGGTTGACCCAGGCACTGGAGACGAACCGGGTCTGCGAGGAGGAAGGCGTCCCCTGCTGGACGGGCGGCATGCTGGAATCGGCCCTCGGCGCGTCGTTCTGCAAGGCGCTGGCGACGCTGCCCAATATGAAATACCCGTCGGATGTCTTCCCGAGCACGCGGTTCTACAAACGGGACCTGAGCGCGCCGCAATTGGAACTCTCGGGCCCGTCGCAGATGGTCTTAAGCGATACGCCCGGTGCCGGCGCGGAACCCGTGCCCGAACTGCTCGAACATCAAACGATCGACAGTGCCGTGATAGACGTATCTTGAATGCGACCTGAGCGCGCCGGTCTCAACAGGCCCGAAGCACACGACGGAACGACACCCATGTCCCCATCTTCATCCCTTTCCCCCTTCAACCACATGTCCCGCGAGGAGTGGTCGCAACTGCGCGCCGCGACGCCGCTGACGCTGTCGGAAGAAGACCTGCAGGAACTGCACGGCATCAACGAGATGGTCTCCCTCGAAGAGGTCGCCGAGGTGTACCTGCCCATGTCCCGGTTCCTCAACCTGCATGTGGGCGCAGCCCAGCACCTCTATCGGGTGATGGATACTTTCCTCGGCAAGCCGGCCGCTAAAGTGCCCTACGTCATCGGCATCGGCGGCAGCGTGGCGGTGGGCAAGAGTACGACGGCCCGAATCCTGCAGGCCCTGCTGAGCCGCTGGCCGAACCATCCCCGGGTGGACCTGGTCACGACGGACGGATTCCTGTTCCCCAACCGGGTCCTGGAGGAAAGGGGGCTCATGCAGCGGAAGGGTTTTCCGGAAAGCTACGATCTCCGGCGCCTGGTGCGGACGATGGCGGACGTGAAGTCGGGCCGCGAATCGGTTACCGTTCCGGTGTACCGGCACCTGATCTACGATATCGTGCCGGGCGTCGAAAAGACGATCACGCAGCCGGACATCATCATCCTGGAGGGGCTGAACATCCTGCAGACCGGCCATCACCTGACCGGCGACGCGTCGCCCCGCGTCTTCGTCTCCGATTTCATCGATTTCTCGATCTACGTGGAGGCGGAGGAACACGACCTGGAGCAGTGGTACGTCGATCGCTTCCTCAGGCTGCGGGACACCGCGTTCCGGAACCCAGAATCCTACTTCCATCACTATGCGGGGTTGAGCACGGAAGAGGCAGTGGAAACGGCCCGGGGGATCTGGCGGGACATCAACCTGGTGAATCTGCGCGAGAACATCATCCCGACGCGCGAACGGGCGGACCTGATCCTGGAAAAGGGCACGAACCACCGGGTGACAGGGGTGTACCAGCGAAAGTTGTAGCCAGGTGGGTTTCGTGATCAGCGCTGGGACATCAGGTGCAACTGGAATCCAGCAGAATCCAGCACACAAAACATTGTAATTAATAAAGTTATTGGATAACTACTCAGAAGTCTAGATTAGAACTTTCTTCTGAGCGAAGGAGACTTATGAGCGGTATTTGGACGAAGATCGATGGTAAATGGCGAGCTGCTTCTTCAAGGGATTTCGAACGCGAGAAAGAACTTCATGACCTTGTTGAGGAGAACATTGGAATGTTACCCTTAGCTGGTTCTCCTCGTCTTTTTGTGCTTGGTCGAGAAGTGCAGCTGGGTAGTGGATATGCCGATTTGTTGGCGGTAGAGGCATCCGGTCGCCCAGTCATTGCCGAAGTAAAGCTTGCCAGGAGTTCTGAAGCCAAACGGGCGATTGTGGCGCAGGTGATTTCGTATGCGGCGTTTCTTCAGGGATTCGATGTCGAATCTCTGGCAAAAGGGCCATTGAGCAAATCGCTGTCTGACCGGGAACAAGATTCTATTCTAGGCATGGTAATGACACAGGACCAGGAAGATGAGATTGACTCCGATACTTTTGAGACTTCGCTGCAGGAGTATCTGACCAACGGCATGTTCAGGCTCGTACTTATAATGGACGATTCGTCTGAAGAATTGGAACGTGTAATCGCATATCTCGATTCCGTTACGAAGCAGTCACTTACTATAGATCTAATTACATTCCGGATTTACTACGTAAATGGTACGGAAGTCGCAATGCCGCAACGAATATCACCAGATCTCAGTTTGACGTCGGATTCTGTGAGTGGGCTGTCAACTAAGAGAGCATCTAAAGCAAGAAAGTCTGATGGTCCAGACGCTTTTATTGCTTCGTTTTCTGATATCGAAGGTGAAATTCGAGAGGTGTTTAATCAGCTTGTGGATTGGGCGATAGAGATTGAGAAAATCCAGGGAGTAAACCTGTATACGGCTACAGGTGTGAATAAAAGCAGATTTACGCTACTGCCTAGACTTGCAACGGAAAATGCTGGACTCATCACGATCTGGAACGATAACAAAAAACCATACATTTCGTTTTGGCGTGGAGTTTTTGAGAGGCGAGCACCAAACTCGATTGAAGCAGTGGAAAAAGCAGCGGGCTTAAAAATCGGCCATGGCAATGTCGTTAATGAAATCTCATCAGCTCTATTGGATGCATTGAAATCAGCATACTTAGAGGCAACAAAATCTTAGCGTCTGGAACCACCCCTCCACATCGATCGTCACCGCAGAAACCGTTTCAGCACGTTGGACGTGACCCTGGACACCACGTCGTCCACGAGGATCGACGAGGGGTAGGTGATCGATCCCGCAGAGAAAACCATCCCTCCGCTGTCCGTCTCATGGACGACCATTTCGGCCCCGCCGTCGTCTACGTTGGTTCCCTTGGCAAGCAGGTGAGTGTTCTTGGGCGAGTTCCGTGTGATCTTGTCCGTTTCGTGTCCCGACGCCCCTCCGGGTACCCGTTCGTGCAGGCTCGCTTCGCCGAAGATGTCTCCCACCGCGACGCCGGTACCCTCGAAGACCCAGTGACCCGCGTCGACCACGCGGTAGGGCGCGCTGGTCATGATCCCCGTGCGGGTGAAGGCCACACCGAGAAGGTTGGCCTCGGATTCGTTGTAGATGTTGAAGCGGCTTTCGATGCCCTCCCCTGGCCGGTCGAGCGAATCGATGTTGCCGTTCCTGACCTTCATCGTGTATTCGTCGACGAACTCGACCTCACAGTTCAGGCCGTTGCCGCCCAGGTACATGAGCCGGCCGCCGGATTCGAACACCCAGTCCTTGAGCTGGTAGTACATGTCCCGCGACCAGTATTCCGGATGGGTGGTGGTGATAAGCACCCTGTACCCGTCCAGGGGCAGCGTGCCGTCGTGAAACTGAGTCTCGGCGTAGAGGTCGTAGCCGAATCCCTCCCGTTCCATCCAGGCCAGGAACCGCCACTCGGCGGGCGCCACATGACAGGCCGCGCGGCCCCGGATCATGTCGGTGGCTTCCGTGTCCGCTGGGATATGATTGATGGGTTCCGGCCGGTCGAAGGAGAGCGGCGCGTAGTCGTCGGCGCTGTACATCCGGTGCTTCGAATCGGTATACCGCTTCAGGTCGTACCGTGCGTTGACCGTGGGGGTCGGGGGAAAGGCATCGGTGTGGATGTAGTTGCTGCGGCCCCCGAAGTTGTTGTAGGCGTTCCAGTTGATGTTGGCGGCCAGTACGGCGACGCCGGTCGTCGGCGCGGCGGGCGCGACGATCCAGGGGAAGGAGAAAAAACCGCCCACCTCCGTGGACGCGTGGAGGTAGTACAGGCCGGACCGTTCCGGCGCCTCGATGTACTGTTTGTGGGCGGGGTTCGTATAGCCCTGGGTATTCCACCGCACCCCGGTCCGGGTATAGTCGCCGTCGGGCGTGATCTGCATGGTGGCGCGGGGGCCGTGTTCGTCGTACCAGCCGATGTTCCGCACGAACTCCTTCTTCCATCCGTAGCGGTACAATTCGAGCTGGTAAGCCTCCACCGCGTGCACGCGGAACTCCGATTTCTCCCCGGACCGGACCCACTTGGGCCACATGTACCCCAGCAGGCTGTCCCGCAGCAGCCGGAAATGGTACGGCTCCCCATCGCGCGGGGTCATGTACACGCTCTTGTACCCGAAATCCGGGCCTGCCAGCGTGACCCTGTACTCCCGGCCTGGCTTCACGTCCGCGTAGACCGACCCCGTGGCCCGGGAGCGCGCCTCGATGGACGCTCCATCGGCTTCGAATTCCAGCAGGACATCGGGAATGGCGACGTAGCGTTCGTCGCTGACGTACCCTACAAGCATCTTGGACCTCCGGTTGGCGGATGTTCCGGCACGGTTTCCGGCCGTTGTGAGCATTGCGGGCTTGCATGGTGTCTGGTTGTGCTGAGGACCAGACCCGGAAGACAATGTACACCGAACTTCATCGCCGTCAACCGTACCGGCGAGTCACACCGCAACCGCCGAATTACCTTTGACACGGAATCGGGGCGGATGTTACCTTGGCAGTCCGTGTAGTGAGCCGAATCCCTCGTACGTTTTCTATTCGACAAGGACCCTGGCATCGTGCCTGCCTGCCGGTTCAAAGATATCGCGCGCCTGGCCGAACCCGGCGACAACGTGGCCATCGTCTCCCGGCGTCTGGAAGCGGGAACGGACGTGAGAGACGACGCCGGCGCGTCCTTCTCCCTCGCCCATACCTTGCTGGAAGGGCACCGGTTCGCCGTCCAGCCCATACCCGCCGGGGAGTTCGTCCTGTCCTGGGGTCTGCCCTTCGGCCGGGCGACCCGGGACATCGCGCCCGGCGACTACCTCTGCAACCCGGACATCCTCGACGCGCTCCGCGTCCGAAAAGTCGATTTCGCCCTCCCGGACCAGCCCAATTTCGAAGACCGCGTAGTGCCCTACGAACTGGACGAATCCACCTTCAAAGCAGGCGAGCAGGTACCGCTCAGTAACCGTCCGCCGGAGTTCGACGGTTTCGACCGCGGTCCGGCGCGAGGTGTCGGGACCCGAAACTATATCATTCTGCTGGGCATTACGTCGCAGTCGACGGGTTTCGTGCGGCGCCTGGAATCGCTGCTGAAGGGCCAGGTGGATCGGTACCCGAACATCGACGGGGTGGTGGCGGTAGCCCATACCGAGGGCGGCTCGGGCGTGGATCCCAACAACCGGGAACTGGTGCTGCGGACACTGGCGGGTTTCATGGTCCATTCCAACGTCGGGGCGGTGCTTGCGGTGGACCGCGGCACCGAGTTCGTCTCGGACAGGATGCTCGAAAACTACATGCGGCTCAACCGCTATCCATTGAACGATGTTCCCCACCGGTTCGAGACGCTCAAGGGCGGGTTCGAAGAGGACCTGGAGCGCTGCGCGGGGATCGTCACCGGATGGTTCGAGACGGTCAACCGAGTTTCGCGGAAACCGGCTTCCGCGTCTCATCTCAACATCGTGCTTCAATGCGGTGGTTCCGATTCCTTTTCGGGCATATCGGGCAATCCCCTGGCCGCACTCGTGGCCCGGGAGATCATACGCTTCGGCGGGAAGGCCAATCTCGCGGAGACGGACGAGCTCATCGGCGGCGAGCCCTACGTACTGGACAACGTGCGGGACATCGAGACGGCCCGAACTTTCCTCCATATGATCGAGCGGTTTCAGGAACGCACGGCGTGGCACGGCCAGTCGGTGGACGCCAATCCGTCCGGCGGCAACAAGCTGCGGGGAATCTACAATATCGTGCTCAAGTCCATCGGCGCGGCCCGGAAGCGACATCCCGACGTACGCCTCGACTACGCCATCGATTACGCGGTTCCGATGAAGGATCCGGGGTACTACTTCATGGACAGTCCGGGCAACGACCTGGAAGCCATCGCGGGGCAAGTGGCCTCCGGCGGCAATCTCATCTTCTTCATAACCGGGAATGGATCCATCACCAACTTCCCCTTCGTGCCGACGATCAAGTTCGTGACGACCACGAAGCGGTACGAGATGCTTTCGGGTGAAATGGACGTGAACGCCGGTGCCTACCTGGACGGCGTGTCCATGGAAGAACTTGGCGGGCAGACGCTCGATCTGACGCTGCGAGCGGCGTCGGGCGAGTTGACCCGCGGCGAGCGGGCGGGCCACAGCCAGACCCAGATCTGGCGCGACTGGCGGCAGACCGACGGAAGCCGGCTGCAGGACCTGCGCGAACGTCCCGTGCCGGCGGGCAGGCCGCTGGAGGTCCGGTCGAACGGGGAATCGACGCCCCCGCCGGCTTTCAGCTTGCCCGTGTTCGAATCGAACGGATTGCGCGCCACAGAACGGATCGGCCTCATACTTCCCACCAGCCTGTGCTCCGGCCAGATCGCCCGCATAGCCGCGGAACGGTTGAGCGAAAAAGGCGTGGGGCAAGGCGCCGGCCTATCCCGTTTCGTCGCCCTGGTACACACCGAGGGATGCGGAGTTTCGGGCGGCGTCTCGGAGGAAATGTACATCCGCACCATGGCCGGCTACCTGACCCACCCGATGACGGCGGCCGCCCTGCTCCTGGAACACGGATGCGAACGCACGCACAACGATTTCTACCGCCAGCAACTGGTCGACCGCGGCCTGGATCCCGCTAGTTTCGGCTGGGCCAGCGTGCAGCTCGACGGCGGCATCGAGAAGGTCATCGATCGCATAGAGCAATGGTTTAACGGGACCCTGGACGAGTGCGCGGGTCCGGTCGCCGTCGAAGCCGGCCTGTCTACCCTCAGGTTGGGGGTGGCCACGGTAGGTTTGGCTGCCACGGCCGGTCCGGCTACGATCTTGTGTCCGGCTACCACGGCCGGTCCGGTTTCCGATGACGTTTCCGAAACGTTTTTTAAGTTGATCTTCGATGTCGTAGACGCGGGCGGCACGGTCGTCGTGCCGGACAACGACGCGCTGCTCGAATACCCGGCTTTCATGCGGCGCCTGGAGGATGGAACCATATCCCCGACATTGTCCTATGGAGAGCCCGCTTCGGTACCTGGGCTTCACGTCATGGAGACGCAGACAGCCCACTGGGTAGAGACCCTGACCGGGCTGGGCGCGGCCGGCGTGGAGCTGGTCGTCGCCGGCGTCGGCGGCCCCCCCCTGCCCGGCCATCCCATGATCCCGGTGCTGCAGGTCGCCGCGGACGACCTGGCCAGCCCTTTCCGTGAAGACGTGGATCTCATCCTGACCGGGGAACCGTTGAATCGGTGCCAGGCCGTGCTGGACCTGATCCGGAATACGGCCGCCGGGAGGCATGCGCCGCGGACCGTGGTCGTCGGCAACACGGATTTCCAGATAACGCGCGGATTACTCGGCGTCTCGGTGTGATGCGAATGAGCCGCGGACGGCCTCCTCGGCGTCTCTGTGTGAAAGGAATCCCCCATGCCTCGTGAAGTCGTACGGCCCGACAAACTCGATCTCGATTCCCCCGGGCGCCGGGACTACTGGGTCGCCCTCGAACACGATTCACTTTGGGCGGACCATCTCATCCCCCTGACGGTCATGGTCGGACCCGACGTGCGCGAAGGCGAAGGCCTTCTCGCCACAGGTTCCAACCACGGCAACGAATACGAAGGACCGGTGGCGGTCAAGGGACTGCTCCAGGAGATCGAGCTGGCAGCCGTCAAGGGGCGGCTGATCTTCATTCCCGTGCTCAACCCCGCGGCCTTCCACGCGGGCCGCCGGGCCAGTGACGCCGATGACGGGGTCAACCTGAACCGGGCTTTCGTGGACGACGCCGGCACCTCACCGGCCCTCGCGGGCATCACCCACCGGATCGCCGGGTTCGTGCGGGAACATCTCTGGCCCCGCGTGCACGTCGTGACGGATATCCATTCCGGCGGGGCCGAGCTCGACTTCGCCCTGTGTTCCAGCTTTCACGAGGTGGATGACCCGGAACAGGCCGCCGTCATCGAAGACACGGCGCGCTGGTTCGGCACGCCCTTTCTGATGGCCTACCAGAACGAGACCCCCGGGCTGATGGTCAGCGAAGCCGAGCGGCTGGGAAAGATCACGATCGGCACCGAACTGGGCTGGGGAGAGTCGGTCAATCCGGACGGCGTACGGTACGCGCGGCACGGCATTCGGGCCGCGGCCATCCACCACGGCCAGCTTGCCGGTGACATTCAGCCTATCGCCCATCACGCCGACGGCACCCAGAAACTGACGGCCATCATCGACCGGGCCTGTTACGTTCCCGCGCCTTTCCCGGGTCACTACGAACCGCTCATGGCCTGCGGCGCGCACGTGGCGGCGGGGCAGGTCGTGGGAAACCTGCACGACTTCTACCGCGTGGACGATCCGCCCTGGCCGGTACGGGCGGGCGTGGACGGTTTCGTGCTGTCCCAGGCGTTCCGCCAGCCGGTCAGGCAGGGCAGCCACATCCTCGTCGTGGCCCAGGAATACCAGGCGCGGTCGAATTCCGCCTAATCGATCGCGACCAGTGGGCAGTCGTCCAGCCATCAGCCGGCCAGTCGGCCATCGAAACCTGCGTAATCGCATTGAAGAACACGGAGGCCCGCACGCAACGACTCGAAGACCATCCCGACCGGCTGAAGTGGAACGCAAGGTACCTGGCGCCGAAGCGCTTGGCGCCCAAGGGTTTCTGCCCGCTGTACGACCGGGCGGCGGTCCTGGGATATCCGGACGGTCCCGTACTGGAACTCGCCTGCGGCCTGTCGAACCAGGCCCTCGCCCTGGCCGGCGACGGACGCGACGTGCTTGCTGTCGACATATCAAACGTGGCCCTGGACCGTCTGCGTACGGAGGCGGCGAAAAGGGGCATCGGGTCCCGACTGACCTGCGTGGAAGCGGACCTGGTTTCCTGGCGTCCGCCCGTCGGTCGCAAGTTCGCGCTCGTGATCTGCGTGATGTACTGGGAGGAGGCGGTCTTCGACTATGCCTGGCCCGTGGTCGCCGACGGCGGACTCATCGCCTGGCAGGGCTTTACCCTGGACCACCTGAGGTACCGGCCCTCGCAGAACCCGGACTGGTGCTTCAAGGCGGATGAACCCGCGAGTCGGCTACCCGCCGGCGAGTATACCGTGCTGCACGAAGAGGACGTGGACGAAGGCCACCGGGTGATCCGGCGCATGGTGGCCAGGAGGAACCGAAGCTGAGGTCCGGCCAACTGACATCCGGCCAGCTGAGATCCAGCGAGGAGACGTACATGCAGGTACAACGAATCGCCATATTGAGCCCGGGAGAGATGGGCCATTCCGTGGGGCGGTGCCTCCAGGCGGGCGGCTTCGACGTGGCCACCTGCCTGACGGACCGGAGCGAACGAACTCGCACGCTGACGGCGGCCGCGGGCATCCGGGACGAGCCGGACCTGGACAAACTGGTCCGGGACACGGACCTGATCCTGGCCATCCTCGTGCCCGACCAGGCCCGGGCCCTCGCCGGCCAGGTGGCGGAGGTGATGAAACGGACC
Source organism: Gemmatimonadota bacterium (assembly GCA_009838645.1). Lineage (NCBI taxonomy): Bacteria > Pseudomonadati > Gemmatimonadota > Gemmatimonadota bacterium. The sequence goes on from VXRC01000024.1 coordinate 27,043, forward strand.
GGGTCCTCGAGACGGACCGGGTCCTCGCCGGCCTACGCCGACTGCAACGCCATCTCCCCGGATTCGGCGCGGGAGATCGACCGGGTCGTCACCGCCGCCGGAGGCCGCTTCATCGACGCGGGCATCATCGGCGGTCCACCCGGCGCGGACGAAAAGACGCGCTTCTACGCTTCCGGCCCCCACGAGGCCATACTCACGCAACTGGACGGCCACGGCATCCTCGTCCGGCCGCTGGGCGGCGAAGTGGGCCGGGCGTCGGGCATCAAGATGTGCTATGCCTCGGTCACCAAGGGGACCTCCGCCCTCTATGCCGCGGCGCTGACGGCCGCCGAAGTCATGGACCTGAGCGAGGAACTGCTGGCGGAATTCGCCGAAAGCCAGGGGCAGCGTCTCAAGGCGATGGGCGGCGTAAACAGCCTGTCGGCCAAGGCCTTCCGCTGGATCGGTGAAATGCAGGAGATCGCGGCGACGTACGAACGGGCCGGGGTATCGCCCGGTTTTCACGAAGGCGCCGAGCACATCTTCCGCCTCATCGCCGAAAGTCCCATTGGCCACGAACGGCCCGAGACCGTGGACCGCAACCGCACCCTGGAGGAAACCGTGGCCATCTTTGCGGACGAGGCGCGGCGGCGGGCACGCGAATCCGGGAAAGGGTAAGCGCCATCCCTTCGATCCAGACCATCGGCATACCGGTCCGCAGCGTCAACTGGGTCCGGGTCTTCCCCACGCTGGACGGAGTCGGCCGGGACTGCCTGGTGGCCGTGATGGGCCAGCAGGCGGCGGGATTCACCGTCGTGAAAATCGATCCGGCCACCGGCGCGACGTCCCAGGCGACTTCGCCCGATCCCACCGCCAATTTCCCCACGGGCGCCTTGCGCACCCGAGATGGCCGGATCTACGTCGGCGCCGCCTACGCCGGGCATCTCCACTGTTACGATCCCAAGACGGAACAGTTGGACGACCTGGGCGCCATCAACCTGCCCGACGATACCTTCCCCTGTAATATGGATGAAGACGAAAACGGCGTAATCTGGATCGGATGCTACGGGTCGGCCGGCCTGACGAGCTACGACCCGGCGTCCGGTGCGTTCACCCGCCACGGGCGGATGGACGAGACCGACATGTACTGCTATCCCTACGTGGGCGCCGGGGGAACGGTCGCCTGCAACATCAGGATGACCCGTCCGCACGTGGTCGTCTACGATCCAGTATCGGGCCGGCGCGAGACCGTGGGACCCGTGGTGGTCACGGAGGACGGGGGATCGCTTAACCTGTACAGGGCGGCCGACGACCAACTCTACATCCGGTCGACCGCAGGCGATTTCAGACTGGACGGCTTCGAGGCCAAACCCGTTGCAGCCCTCCCCGACCCGGCGCCGCCGCTGACGATGTCCGACGGATCCACGGCGGATTTCGCTGACCGGGAAATCCAGATGTTCCGCGAGATGGCCATTACCCGGCCGGAATCCGGCGGGACGCGCATCTTGCCCGTAGCCTACGAGTCCGCGGGCAGCGAGATCTTCCTGGTGCATCGCGGGCCCGACGACAACCTGTACGGTTCGAGCATCCTGCCTCTGCACCTGTTTCGACATGATCCGTCCACCGGCGCCATGGACGACCTGGGCATATGCACCACCGCCACCGGGGAAGCCTATTCCATGGCCAACATGGACGGCAGCCTCTACATCTGTTCCTACCCGGGCGCCGTGCTGTCCGTCTACGATCCTGCCCGGCCCTATCACTTTGGAAAGGACACCGGCAGCAACCCCCGGGATCTCGGCCGCATGGACGAATTCTCCTATCGACCACGTTCCATGGTCGCAGGTCCGCTTGGCCGGGTGTGGACGGCCTCCGTACCGAACTACGGCATGTGGGGAGGACCGTTGTCCTGGTACGATCCGGTCGCGGATGCGTTCGGTACCTATCGCGATATCGCCGGGGAAGCCAGTTGCTGGTCACTGGCCTGGCTGGAGGCCCATGGCCTGCTGGCCATCGGGACGACGATCGACGGCGGCACCGGCACGCAGCCGCGCGTAGACCAGGCGTCGCTGTTCCTCTGGGATTACGAGAAGGAGGAAAAGGTGTGGGAAGGCCGGCTTCCGGTAGAGGTTACGGCCGTCGACGCGCTGGCCGTCATGGACGGCGGCCTGCTATGCGGGACGGCCCGTGCGGGATCCGGGTCCATCCTATTCGATTTCGATGCAGGTGACTGGCGATTCGTGCACCTGGCTTCCCTGCCGGGTGGTCGCTCGCTGGAAGGTGGCCTCCAGACCGGTCCCGATGGCGGGATATACGGATTTACGACCGAATGTTTCTACCGTTTCGATGCCGCCGCCGGCGTTGTGACCACGATTCACGAAGCGCCGTCCGCCTTCCAGAATCCCGGTCCGATGTACGGGGACGGTGTCTACTTCACGAAGAAACACGAGCTGAAGAAACTGGTGTTCTGAAAAACGAAGGATCGTAGTTACCACGACGCAAAGGTAGAGGATGCAAACTGAAGAGATAAAGTGTATAAACTATTGAAAATATGAATCATAAGTATATTACTCCACGCCGTACAATGACCTTGACAGATTCGACCGCATACGGTAACTATGCATTGGCTTTTGTTGAGCATCGCCAACCAATCACAAGGATCCGTCAGATGAGATACCCATACAGGTCGTGGAAAAGGTCAATGTTTCTTGCCGGTCTGGTCTCGCTGTTGCTGATCCGGCCGGACCCGGTCGCCGCGCTGGATGCCCCGCAATCCTGGGAACTGCGTAAATCCACGATTATCGACCTGCCGCGGTCCCATCCCGCAGCGTCTTACCTGCCCGACCTGATCAAGCGTCTCGCGTCCGGACAGGGCGGAGGATCGCCCGTGTCCGAGGTGGAATTCCTGGCCCTGTTCGACCGGCCCGAAAGCCGTACGGTCTACAACAACCAACTGATCAAGGTGGCCACGCCCCGGAGCGTCGCGATTCAGAACAAGGCCCACGAGGATTTCTCGCGCGTCTTCCTGGCGGAAAAGCGGGTGAAGCGGGGTGTTGCGTTCCTCGAAGAGAAGAAAAACCTGCTGGACCGGGCGGAGAGGACCTACGGTGTGGCCCCGAAGGACATCGTGTCCATCCTGATGTGGGAATCCGGCCTAGGTGAGTTCACGGGAAACTACCGCGTGTTCAATGTCCTGGTCGCCCAGTTGTTATACCTGGAGGAAGCCCAGCAGGCCGCCGTGCGACGCATTACAGCCGGGGGTGAAGCCGATCCGCTCACCTCTGCCGCGGTAGCCGAAAGACAGCAGGAACGATTCGCGAAAATCCGCCGCAGGTGCGTCGGCAACCTGGTGGCGCTCCTTCGCCATAGCAAGGCCACCGGCGTGGACCCGCTTTCGCTCCACGGTTCCTGGGCCGGCGCCATCGGGTATCCCCAGTTCATGCCGGCCAGCATGCCCCATGCCGCCGATGGAGACGGGGATGGCGAAATCGACCTGCATTCGTGGCCCGATGCCATCATGAGCGTGGCCAAGTATCTCAACGAACGCGGCAAGTACGGCACAGCCGATGCCGCACGCCGCAGGGCCATCTTCAGCTACAACCCCATCGACTCCTACGTAAACGGCGTGATCAAGTACGCCGAAGCCATCTCGAAGGCGCGCTGAAAACAGCCCCTTCCTGCGATTTGCCAGACCTACCCGGAAAGGCCGTGCCGGAAACCCGGTAAACTCACCTGGACCAATGCCGACCCGCCTCTACTTGAACCCAGGGGGCGTTGTCGAAAAAGGCGGTCAGCCCATGACCATGCACGACGACATCGATCCAGCCCTGGATCTCGTCCTTGAGCGCCACATCCCGGACGTCACGCCCGCCCAGCTATGGCGAGCCTGGACCGAGCCCGAGGCGTTAAAGCGATGGTTCACGCCGAAGCCGTGGGAGACGACGGCCTGTGAAATCGATCTGCGGCCCGGCGGCGCCTTCGGCACGACGATGCGCTCACCCGAAGGCGAAGAGGTATCGGGCACAGGGTGCTATCTGGAGATCGTCGAGCACCGGAGGCTCGTATGGACCGATGCACTGGAGCCAGGCTATCGTCCGGGTGCGTCACCATTCATGACGGCCATCATCACGATGGCGCCCGAAGGCGACGGTACGCGCTATCGTGCGCTTGTACGGCATCACGACGAAGCCGCACGCCAAAAGCACGAGGAAATGGGGTTTTTTACAGGCTGGGGCACGGCACTCGATCAACTCGTTGAGCACGCGCGGAAACTTGACTGACGAGGTCTCCAGGCCAGGATCCGTATCTACAGGGCGATGATCCTCCGGATGCGCTCGGCGGTTTCCCGCATGTTGTCGTCGTCGCCGCCGACCTCGCTCACCAGGGCTCCGTCGAAACTGATGCCGCGCAGTTCGGTCATGACCGCAGGCCAGTCCGTGTCGCCATCCATCAGCTGGACCCAGGCGCCTTCCCCGCGCAGGAAGTCCTTCACGTGCACCTTGAAGATCCGGCGGCCCAGTTCCTTGATCCACATGTCGGGGTAGCCGTAGAGGATCATGTTGGCCGTGTCCAGGTAGATCCCGACGGCGGGCGACCCGACCTCGTCGACGAGCTGGCGGGCTTCCCGGGGACTCAGCATGAACTGGTTCCACACGTTCTCGATGCCGATCCGTGTGCCGCGACGTTCCGCCTCGGGCGCGAGATCACGCAGGGCGTCGCGGAAGTTGTCCCAGGTCGTCCCGTAGGAGCTCGCCGGATCGAGCGCTCCGGGATGCAGAAGGAGGGCGTCCACCCCCAGGATCTCGGCGATTTCGAAACCGCGCTTGAGGATGGCAACCCGCTTCGCCCGTTCTTCCGCGGACGGCGATAGCAGGGATCCGGCATCGCCGCGGATGGCGATCATGGAACTCAGTTCGAGGCCGTGGTTCCTGCAGGCCTCCCCCACGGCGGCGATCTCCGGGGTCGAGGCGTCAATGTTCGGGAAACCGCTGTCGGAGAAAACCAGTTCGATGGCCTCGTAGCCCAGGTTTCGGGCCTTTGAGAGATCCGCTTCGAGATCCTGGCGGGCGAGACAGAGTTGCGTGATGCCTGGCTTCATGGGGAGGCGGCTCCTTGGAATCGTTGCGGGCACATGAAATCGTTGCGGACGGCGGTAATTTTGAAGTTAACAGTCGTGTCGGGGTAGGTTATATTATAAGTAACAAAACGCAAGCGAATTGCGCTGCATCTGAAACGAGGAGGAAGACCATGATTCATACACTGGCGCGGTGGTGCTTCGCCCTGGCCCTGGTCGGCCTGGTGGCGGAGTCCGCCGACGCGCAACCCCGTAACTTGGCGCCGAGGCTGAGTGAGGCCGCACCGGAGTTCAGCCTGCAGGACGTCAACGGCGAAACCGTCAACTTCGCCGATTACAAGGGCAGCAAGAACCTGCTTGTGGTCGTCGACCGCGGCTGGATAGGCTACTGGTGACCCCTTTGCTTACGGCAACTGGGGCAGTTGCAATCCGATTACGAACGCATAGCAGCACTCGACACCGAATTACTCTTCATCAATCCCGAAGACCTCGACCAGACCAGGGACTTCGTCGCCAAATCGAAAGTCACGCGGGAAGCGCTTTCCTTCCGCGTTCTCGCCGACCCGGATCGGGCCATTCCCACCAAGTTCAAGATCCAGAAAGCGACCGACAAGGGGACGGAAGTCATTCCCACGGCCTTCATCATCGACAAGGAAGGCGTCCTTCGGTTCAAGTACGTGGGTTCGGATCCCTTCGACCGGCCGTCGACAGACAGCCTGGTGGAGATCCTGGATATGATCGAAGGGTAGTAAGTCGGTTTTGAAGTCGAGATGAAGTTTGATTGAGGTAGAGTTTACGAAGCGAAGTTGAAGTCAGGACACCAGATTCCTGATCTCGTCGGACACGAATTCGACCAGGATCTGGTTTTCCAGCCAGACTTCGTAGAGCGGTCCGCCCAGCCTCGGCCGAAAGCGGTGGTGAAGTCCATGCGATTCCGCCACCGCTTTCAAATGGTCGAGGCTTTGCTGCGTTTCAAGCAGAAAATGGGTCGAATTGAAATTCTGTACCTCTTCAACCGGTCTGAATTCCGCGGCGTGTTCCCCGGGGCAGAGCAGGTAGATGTTCGGGATAAATTCGATCATCTCACCCGACTGACAGTCCCAAGCGCATACCCAGGCACCTTCCATGGTCCTCGATGTGAATGGATATACTGATCCATACGTCAATTCTGCCAGAACCCTCGCTGCCCTTTCGGGTTTTGATGCCGTAATGGAAAGGTGTTTGATCTTCATATGGCGATGCGACTCTATATGGGTGTGTAATCTGCAGAACGCTCACAAGCGTTGCGTTATTCACGCGGTTCAGTATGGATAAGAAAGACCTTCGTTTCAAATCCTCCTCTTTTCTCCTTCTTCGCGTTTCTCATTTTCTCGAGTTGTATCGGATCAATTCCCATTCGAGACGCAATAGCGTATACCACCTCCAGGATATCAACTAATTCCTCGGCGTCATTGGAAGTGTTGAATTCCCCGACTTCCTCCACAAGTTTGCGTCTGAGTTCATGAATATACTCGGCCCTGTCGAGAACTCGGGTCGTCGGACGATCGCCCGCAGCAGCAATGATATCGGGAATCCTGTCCCGCACAAGCTTGTTGTGGTCAACTCGTTTCATTGCTGCACCTTCCACGGCGTAATTGTCAAAACCGAACCTGGCCTGCAGGTGTCACGTCTGCGAAGTCACCGAGGATATCATTATAGTGAGCGATAATCTGCTCTGCTGTAAGTACATCGGAATCGAAAGTACTGTGTCCATCCTTGACTAGCGTTATCGAATATCCTGCAATACGAGCATGATGGCAGGTCGTGCTGATACAGTTCTCGGTTTGAACGCCTGTAATGAATAACCTGCCGATCTCCTTTTCATTCAAAATAGATGCTAACTGAGCTTCGCAAAACGCATCCGGAGTTCGTTTCTGAACGACGATATCTCCCTTCTGCGGGGAAACCCGTTCGTGTATATGCCATCCTGGTGAATCCGTCCGATCCGGGTCGCCCGGTTTTCCGTTGTGTACGTTGCCCAATGTCGTTTCCTATATGCATTCCACGATGCGGTCTTCAATCTCAGCCAGCTCTTCGAATTGCCCTACCGTGCTTTTCCAGTCTTCCTGCGTGGCATAGTACTGCGCCAGTCCGTATGACTCGGCTTTTTTGACCAACCATTCCGCGGTTTCAGTTTGGTCTGCCGACTTCATGAAATCGGCCGCATCGAGGCAACGACGGGCGCCGATCGGCAGGACGAAGTGGACCAGCATGGCCGCGAATCCTTTGGGCGGTATACCGCGGATCACCTCGGCGGCCATCCGGAACGCCTGCGAACCTCCAAAAAAGACCGGACCGGAGGGGGCGGCATGAATCAGTTCTCGTGCGTTTTCCAGCGTAGCCTTCAGCATGTCTTCGGTCGATACCTGACGGTCTTCCCGGAAATCGCCGCGCAGGGTGTATGCACTTGTTGCGTAGCCGAGATCAGTGGCATTCCACGCACGCAAAAGGTCATCGACCGGCAGTACCGCGAATGGATAGAATTGCGGGTCATGCACCTGTACACGGTCGCCTTCGAGTTTCAGAGCTATAATGAAATGGTCTCCGCCACGTTTCAGCCGGTGATTCGGGTCATAGGGCAGGAAACCCAGGTCCAGGGGACCAAGCAGTACGGGGCCGTTCTTCAGGTTAGCTTTTAATGCTTCAAGAGCCGATTCAACATCGTCACCCTCCCACTGTGTACACGTCCAACCCAGAATGCTGAGCGCACGGGACATCCCGCTGTTAGGATTCAGGTCGGCGTGGCTAGGGAAGAACAGTGGAGTATCAAACTGCAGGAACAGCTCGCCGAACGGCATACCCGTCATGCATTCCAACAGGCCGGGTTCCGGAAGATCGGCCATGCCGGCGTGCTGCAGACACATGTGAAGGCTGTTGCTGTAACAGTAATGGCTGTTCCCGGTATAAGCGATGTGCATTTGCTGATCCTCTCGTCAAATATCGCAATGGATCGAATAAACCCTCATTGTTTAAATGGGATTCATCCAGACCAATATACTATATATTTGTTTAGTATATGTCAAGAAATACGAGAGGAAACTTCCAGGTTTTTGCAGAAAAACATTCAGGGTATTCCGAGCGTCCTACCGATCCTGTCCACCACGTCGTCGATCCTTTCCAGGTACCGCATCGCCGCCTTGTAGGTGGGCATGAGTACCCGCTGCTCATCCACCTCGCCATCCAGGTACTGGTCGGCCATCCAGAGATAGATGGAGAGTTCGTAGATCGTCCATTCAGGATCTTTCGGGGTGTTGCCGTATCCTTCATAGAAAGCGGCCGGTGTGGGGCCGATCGGCTTCAACCGGAAGATCTCCAGCCTGGCCAGGTCCCAGGTCGGATCGCCGGACCAGGCGTACTCCCAGTCGAGCCAGGCGGAACACCTCCAGTGGCCGGTTTCCTCGTGAACCAGCACGTTCCAGGGATGGGGATCGTTGTGCAGCAGGACCAGGGGTCTTTCGTTCAGCAGGGGTACCGTTTGCTTCAGTACCCGCTTCATCGACGACAGTTCGAAACGAAGTCCCGGGTCCCGCTTCAGCAGGCTCTCCGCATGCCGCACGGCCTGGTGGTAGTGAAAGTCACCCCAGGTTCCTTCGTCAAAAGGCTGAATGCGTTCTCCGACGATCAATCCCGGGCAGCGATCGGAAAGCTGGATGGCGTGCACTTTTCGTAACGCGGCGCCGACAGCCCGCCAGGCCTGAGCGCGCTGTCCATCGGTCAGGTTATCGACAACGTTCCCCAGAAGGGATCCGGGTTTGAATTCCATCAGCACGGCGCATCCGTCTTCATCATCGTGATGCGCGACAATGGCCGGCACGGGTACGCCATGCTTCGATAACAAATCGTGCAAATAAAGTTCTTTTTCGACCCTTTGCAGGTCGTCATCTGTAGCGTAAGGCCATTCGTATTCGCGGAGGATGTAGCGTGTGTCGTCCCGGAGTTTTACGAGGGACGTTCGATTGGTCACGCCGGTATTGAGCGGCTCGACAGATCGGATGGGATTACGGCTTTGCCCGGCTTCGGCGAGTAGTCTTGGAAGGAATGCAGGAAGCTGGGACATGAGGTATGCACGCTTTCAGTTCGATCGGTTTAGCACGCGTACTTCAGTCTTCAATCGTTCTCCCAGCCGATCCCTTTGCAACTCCAGGTCATAGTGGGTCTGCAGATTCAGCCAGAATCGATCCGTAGTTCCGAAATAGCGAGCCAGTCGTAAAGCGGTGTCGGCCGAAATGGCGCGTTTGCCGTGCACGATCTCGTTTATGCGGCGCGGGGGAACTGAAATATCCACGGCAACACGGTACTGACTCAGACCTAGTGGTTCGAGAAACTCTTCCTTGAGGATCTCTCCGGGATGAATCGGAGGCATAATAGCAGCAGGCATGTGAAACTCCTGGTGGTAGTCTACAAGTTCGTCCACAAAAACGGTCTTTGAACGATAGGATCATGCCAATACTATAGTAACGTTATGTGAATCCTTTAAACACTGTTTCCTCATCGGTCCAGACGCCAACACAACAGCCATCTGGTTTATATCCGGGGACACCACGCCATGCCCAACGATCACGAACTGCGGTTCGCCGCCGACGACTACCAGTCGGCCGACAACCGGGATTTCACCACGGACGCCATCCACGGAGGCTACCACGGCACGTCGTCCGCGGTGCCGATTTACCAGGGGAACACCAATTACCGCGAGGGTTACGAAGGGACGAACTCCTACGGCCGCGGGCTGGACAAGGCGGGCGGTCCCACCAGCGGTGCGCTTGAAGAACAGGTGAGGATCCTCGAAGGCGCGGAGTGGGCGCAGGCGACCTCGTGCGGCATGTCGGCGGTCAGCCAGACGTTGTTCGGCCTGCTTCGGAGCGGCGACCGGGCGGTCTGCCACGAGACCGTGTACGCCGGTACCCACATGTTGTTCCAGGACGTGCTGCCGGTGAAATGGGGCGTTGACGTCGAGATGGTCAACCTGTGCGACCTGGACGCCCTGAAAAAAGCGCTGGAGAAGCCCACCCGGATGGTCTATTTCGAACCTTACGCCCACTCCATGGAGTTCATCGACCTGGTCCGCGCCACGGACATGGCCCACGAAGCCGGCGCGCTGGTCGTGGTGGACAACACCTTCCTCTCCCCCTACCTGCTACGTCCCCTGCACTACGGCGCCGACGTGGTCCTCCACGCCATGACCAAATACATGGCCGGTCACGGAGACGCACTGTCTGGTATCGTTGTGGGCTGTGACGAAGAGATCCGGAAGCAGATCCACTATATGCGCATCCTGATGGGCGGCGTGCTGGCGCCTATGAACGCCTTCCTGGTGCACCGGGGACTCAAGACCCTGGCCTTCAGGATGGAACGGCACTGCGCCAGCGGCCAGAAGGTGGCCGAATATCTGGAACAGCACGAGAAGGTCGAAAGGGTCGACTACCTGGGACTGCAATCCCATCCCCAACACGTGGCCGCGACCAGATATCTTCGCGGCTATGGCGGTATGATGCGGTTCTATGCCCGTCCCGGCGTGTCGCTCGACCGGTTCATCGGCAATCTGGGTATGTGCAAGCCGTGGTACAGCCTGGGCGATGTCGAGACGCTGATCCTGCCTTCGGACGAAGGCGCGTACGGAGGTTTTGAAGCACGTGTTTCAGTGGGGTTGGAAGATCCGGACGACATCATCGCCGACCTGGACCAGGCGCTGGAGCATGCGTAGAGTGGGCGTTCGTTTTTGGTATCGGTAAGACGATGTGGAAACCGCGACCGCATGTACCTGGTTAATCTAACCCCAGATAGCCGGTATCAATCAAGGGCGAGCGACTTCTCCACCTCATCTGGTACGGATATTGTGACGAACCTGGCCGCAGGATAGAGATAGTCCTCTCCACTCTCGTCAATAACCCGGAGGTCGCCATCGTCCCTCGCCGCTTCATCACGGACAACCCGGTAAATCTTGTGTTTTTCCAATGATGCGGTGTAGTCCGTGTTGTCGATGCAAACGACGTAGAAACCAGCGTTCATCTCACACCACCCTCTCTAACTCTTCCCCAACAGGCTCGGTCTTCTTCTCCGTGGGCGGCAGGCAGTTACGCAGGACGATGTAGCCCAACACGCCCGACAGCAGCGAGCCGGCCATGATCCCCAGTCTTTCGTCGAATAACCCGTACGTGTCGATGTCCGCGAAGGCCAGCGACCCGATGAAGAGGCTCATGGTAAACCCGATGCCACACAATGCGCTGGCTCCGTATATGCTCGTCCAGGTCATGCCCGTGGGCAGGCTGGCCCATTTGAATTTGACGAACATCCAGCAGAGGCCGAAGATACCGATCTGCTTACCCAGGAACAGGCCCAGCGCCACACCGACGGGAACGCCGTGAAGGACCTGATCGAGCGTCATGCCCTCGAAACTGATCCCGGCGTTGGCGAAAGCGAACACGGGAAGGATGACGAAGGCGACGACCGTATGCAGATCGTGCTCCAGGATCTTGAGCGGCGAGACGTCGGGATCGGTCCTGGACCGCATGGGAATGAATATGGCCAGGATCACGCCCGCCAGCGTCGCGTGGACGCCGGACTTCACCAGGGCGATCCACAGGACTACGCCGACCATCATGTAGGAACTGTGGGAGACCCAGTTCCTGTTGTTCAGAAAGAACAGTACCAGTACGCAGCCCGCGGCTACCAGTAGGGCCGGTATCGATATTTCCGCAGCGTAGAACACCGCGATAATCGCGATGGCCCCGATGTCGTCCAGTATGGCCAGGGAGGTGAGGAAGACCTTGATCGAAATGGGCACGCGGGAGCCCAGGAGGGCCAGCACGCCGAGGGCGAAGGCGATATCCGTGGCCACCGGGACAGCCCAGCCTCGCAATGCGTCAGAATTGCCGCTGTTGAAGAGGAAATAGATCAGCGCGGGGACGATCATGCCGCCGACGGCGCCCACGCCGGGCAGGACGATGTTTCGCCGGTCCGACAACTCGCCCTCGAGGAATTCGCGCTTCAGTTCCAGGCCGACGAGGAAGAAGAAGATGGCCATCAGGCCGTCGTTGATCCAGAGCTGCAGCGGCTTGTGGATATCCAGCGCGGCAATGTGAATCTGAATCGGGATATTCAGCAGGAAGTGGTAAAGCGGCTCAAGGAACGAGTTCGCGAAAATCAAGGCCAGCGCGGTCGCGAGCATCAGGAGGATGCCGCTGGCGGATTCCAGGCGTAAAAAGGCGTCGATGAACGGTAATTTCTGATTCGACATAATCTGTGTTACCCGTACCTCCTCAGGCTGCGCTTCCTATCTGCACCTCAGGCTGCGTCCGCCATCTGCACGTCAGACCGGGCCCGCCACCCGCACCACCATCTCCTCCACGTCGACGGACCGGCTGCTGCGGGAGGCCTCGATGGCGGCGAAGACCATGGCCACGCTCCGTATGTTGTGTTCCAGGCGCGTATCCGGCGCGGGGCCGCCGTCGATCCAGTCCAGGAACTCGTTGATCTGCCACTGGTGTCCGTCGTACTCCGGCACTACGGGACTGACGTCCTCGACCAGCATGCCCTTGCCGGGCGTATGCCGGTACATGCGCGTGACCCCGTCGCTTCCGATGGCTACGGCGCCTTCCTCGCATTCGGCGCGGTAGTGCTCCTGGTGCCAGCTGTTCTGCTCGGCGGCGCCCAGGCACGAACCTTCGTAAGCCGCCTTCACCCCGTTGGTCATGTCCATCACGTACATGGCACAGCAATCCCCCTGGAAGGTGCTCCACGGCCGGTTCCACTCCCATCCGGCGATCGTCTTGCAGTCTCCCCCGGAGAGATTCCGCATCATGTCAAAGTGATGCACAGCGCCTTCCACGAGCAGGGTGTGCGGTATTTCGTAGCGGAAGGCGCCCCAGGTGCCGTGCTTCCGGTAGTCCGCGGCAAAGCGGCCCTGGATGTGGTTGATTCGTCCCAGTGCTCCGTCCCGCAGCACCTGCCGCATGGTCAGCATGCGGCTGGAATAGCGGTAGTTCTGAATCACGTGCATCTTCAGGCCGGCTTCCGTGACCGCCCTGTATATATCTACGCATGCGGGCCACGTGTCGGCAATCGGTTTTTCACTCAGGATGTCCAGCTTGTGTTCCACTGCCTGCATTACGGCGTCCCGGTGGACGGCCGGTGGGATCACGATCGTGCAGTAGTCCGCTTCCACCTCCCCGAAGGCGGCTACCATGTCCGTGTACCGGCGGCTCCGTGGAAGCCCCAGGAAATCCCCGGAATCGTGGAGGATATCCGCATTGATGTCCACCAGGGCGACGATTTCGATCCGGTCTTCGAATTGGGGATAGAATCGGCGTATCCATGCCCCGGCCATGCCGCCGCCGCCGATCATCAGGCATTTCTTTTTGTTAGACACTCAGTACTCCGTTCTCTTGTTGGAAATCGTCTGGGATTCGATGGAAAACCTCTCGCGTTCGATATTAACCGCCTCGCTATATCACCATCCTCTTCCAGGCGCCTTGCCGGAACCGGTAGACGCAGGCGATTCCGAGCAGGCAGATGTAGATGGTCGCACTCAGCCAGGCGCCCCAGAAGTCCAGTTCCAGGGTGAAGGCGAGCAGGTAGGTCATCGGAAGGAAGATCACCCAGGCGCCGATGAAAGCGGCCACGGCAGACCACCGGGTGTCGCCGGCCCCGCGCAGGGCGCCGATGAATATGACCGCGAGGGCGTCGAAGGCCTGGAACAGCGCCGCGTACAGCAGTCCCTGCCTGCCGTAGCGGATGACGTCGGGATCGTCGTTGAACAAGCTGACCAGCGGTTCGGGAAACAACAGGAACGCCAGGCCGACGAAGACCATGATGCCCATCGCCAGTTTCAGGGCGCTGTAGGCGCTGCGTTCGGCCAGCGCGATACGTTTGGCCCCGATATACTGCCCCACGAGGGTGGCGGCGGCCATGCCGATGCCCAGGCCGATCATGTAGGAGATGGACATCAGCTGGATGGCGATCTGGTTCGCGGCCAGCTGGGCGTTTCCCAGCCTTCCGATGATGGCGGCGAAGATGACGAAGCTGCCGATGTCGAGAAACCGTTGCAGGCCAATCGGGGCGCCGACTTTCAAGAGCCGGACCTGGTCCAGCCAACGGGGCCGCGGCACGGACCGGTTGTCGTAGGGACGAAGCCGCCGGGAAAGGTAAAGGACCAAGTAAATTCCCCCGCCCAGTATGCCGGCCAGCGCCGATCCCATGGCCGATCCCTGTACCTCGAGGCGGGGCAGGCCGAAGTGTCCGTAGATCAGCCCGTAGTTCAGGATGACGTTGATGATGTTGATGGTGATGCCGATCTTCATCGGCGTCTTCGTATCGCCGATCCCGCGGAAGAAGCTGGCCGCGGTCATGGCGACCATGAAGGCCGGACCGTCGATCAGCCGCCATTGCAGGTAGGTGATCCCCAGGCGCCGCACTTCGGCGGAGGGTCCCGCGAGGTCGAACAACAGGGGTACGAAGGGGATGACGAGCAGGATCAGTACGCCGCTGGCCACGGCCATGTACAGCCCCTGCCACGTCATGTAGCCGCAGTCCTTCCGGTTGCCCGCGCCGTAGCTCTGGGCGACGAAGGTGTTCAACCCCATCGCCAGCCCCAGGAACGGAAGGTAGAAAAGCCAGGCGAGCATGGATCCGAGGCCCACGGCACCGATCTCGGCCACGCCCAGTTGGCCGACCATGTACGTGTCGACCACGCCCAGCAGCGTTTCTGACATGTTGGCCAGGATGATCGGGTAGGCCAGCAGCCACACCTGGTTCACGCTTCCCGAGGTGGGATGGAAGGCGGGTGCCGTATCCTGGTCCGTAGGTTTCGATGTATCGGAAACGCTCATTTTTAGTGGGAGGTTTTGACTTGTTCACAGGATATAACGCCAGGAACGATGGCACAGCAGATTACATTTCGCGCCGAACCGGATCTTCCGTGCCGTCCTTGACACTTCGCATCATACGAATCAGTCGGATCGGTACATGCGATTCTTGCAGAAAAGTGCGCGATGCTGCGCGTCCCTTTCTGAAATGCTACGCACCTCCGCCTGAAACGCTACGCGTCCCCGACGATGGTCAGTCCGCCGTCGACCACGAGGCTGGCGCCGGTGATGAAGGACGCCTCGTCGGACGCGAGAAACACCACCGCGGACGCGATGTCTTCCGGCAGACCCAGCCGCTTCATGGGCGGCCGGTCGATGTAGGGTTTGCGTATCGACTCGTCGAGGCCGTCCCAGGCATTCGTCAGTATGGCGCCGGGCAGCACCGCGTTGCTGCGGATCTCCGGACCGTAGTCCACGGCGACAGCCCGCGTGATCCCAATGACGCCGCCCTTGGCTGCGTCGTAGGCGGCGTAGTCCCGAAACCCGGCCAGGCTGTGCACCGACGCCGTGTTGACGACGGCGCCTCCGCCGGATTCCCTCATGACCGGGATGGCGTGCCTGCAGCCCAGGTAGATCGCTTTCAGGCACACGTCGAGCGTCCGGTCCCAATCGGCTTCCGCCAGGTCGCACACCGGTCCGGGCGCGTGCCAGTACGCGTTGTTGTGCAGTATCTGTAGCCCGCCGTAGGTGTCGACCGCACACTGGACCATGTTCCGAACCTGTTCGTCCCGGCCCACGTCGGCGACGCAGGCCGTGGCCGTCCAGCCTTCCCGGCGGATCGATTCGACCGTCTGTTCCAGCCCCACTTCGTTGATGTCCACGGCCACGACCCGGGCGCCTTCCCGCGCCATCCTCTCCGCGGTGCCCCGTCCAATGCCCGAGGCCGCGCCGGTTACGATCGCCGTCTTGTCTGCCAGTCTCATGGTTCTGCTCCGTTGCTATGTCGCTGAATTCGGGTTGTGTCGCGGAATCCAGGCCAAGCCCCAGTATCCGGGTCAACGTTCGGTAACCGGTGACTCCCGGGTGCGGCGCCACAGGTCCTCGAACTCCGCGGTGCCGTCCTCCCGCCAGTATTCGGTTCGGATGCCGGGCGTGTAGGCCTCCAGTTCCCAGCCGTGACGGATATTCCCGAAATGGACGCGGTGTCCGTCGGGAGAAACCGCCGTGCGGATGAAACGCGGCCTGGGAAAGTCGTAGGGTTCGTCCCGGTCGAGAAAGGGTCGCATCACGTCATCCGGGACGAGGAATCCGTGCATGGCCTCTTCGTCCACTTCGACGCCCAGCCCGGGCCCGTCGGGCACGCGGTGGAAGCCGCCCACGACCTCGATGGGATGCTTGAGCAGGTGGTGGCGGTACAGGTTGACGCAGGTGATGGCAGGCCAGGTGGCGTGGGTGAGGACGGCGCCGAGATGGGCGGCCCAGGTGGTGGTGAGCCCGTTGCCGACCATCTGGAGCCAGAAGGGCATGTTGGCCTCCGCGCTGAGGATGCCCTGGTACTTAACCCGCGTG
Organism: Gemmatimonadota bacterium; assembly: GCA_009838645.1. NCBI lineage: Bacteria > Pseudomonadati > Gemmatimonadota > Gemmatimonadota bacterium. The sequence goes on from VXRC01000024.1 coordinate 43,504, forward strand.
GCGCCGCCGCTGACGACGAAACCGTCGCAGACCGCCTCGCGGATCGCTGTGGTGTAGGGCGGCGAACCGAAATGCATGGCGATGGGACGGCTGATGACCTGCCGCAACTGGCGGTTCCCCAGGATGTCGGGCTGCGGTATGGGCGTCTCGAACATGGCCACGATGTCGAACCCCTCCAGGCCGCGCATGACGGGCATGGCCGCCGCGGCGTTGTGCATGGAGCCGTTGGCGTCGAGGTCCACCCGGAAGTGGCGCGGCACGTTGGCGTCGATTTCCGTCATCTGTTCGTGGATGTCGTGCCAGGGCCGTTGTTTCAGCTTGATGGTCGTATACCCCTTGTCCACGGCGTCCCGCACCTGGCGGACCCAGTCGTCCGGCGGTCCCTCGTTGGACCACCAGGATATGGGCACCCAGTCCCGCACCTTGCTGCCCAGGAGCTTGTGACAGGGAACCTCGAGCGCCTTGCCCACCACGTCGTAGAGGGCCATCTGCAGCCCGGCGCCGATCGTATCGTCCTGCATGAAGTCCGCCGGGCTCTTTCCCATGACGCGCTGCACGCTCTGGTCGGTCACCCGCGCGTGGATGTAGTGGACGATGGTCTCGCCCCAGCCCACGAGGCCGGCGTCGGTGGTGACCTTGCACAGTTCGAACACGGACCAGTTGTAAACCGTCCGCTCCGCCATGGGCCGCTGTCCCTGCGTGAACGGCACGGTGACGGTGAAGCGTTCCACGTTGGTGACTTTCAGGGGCATGAAGTTGCTCCGTTCCTCCCGGTTACTCCGGTTTTTCCAGGTAGGCCGCCAGCAGGGCGGCGCACCGGACCAGACTGTTGCGGGGTATGATCTCGAAACCGTGTGTGTTCTCCGTGGGGATGCACAGCAGGCCGGCCTGGGGCGTCTGCCCCACGGACTTGGCCATGGTGGCGTCCGAGGCGTAGCTCTGCCAGTACGCGCACTGGGGGTCCATGTCCAGCGCGCGTCCGCACGCCAGCAGGCGGTCCGCGACGGCCTTGTCGTAGAGTCCCCCTCCGTCGCCGTAGACCACGATGGGTTCGTCGGAGAGCGCCACGCCGTATTCCTCGCAGGCCGGGCCGGAATCCACGGCCAGGGACACCTCGCCGGGCAGGGACCGCGCGGCATATGCGGCGCCGTGACCACCGATCTCCTCGGAGGTGGTCATCACCAGGTAGGCATCGCACGCGGGCCGGACGCCGCGGTCCCTCATGCTCACGGCCGCGCCAATGGCGATGGCGATGGCCGCCCGGTTGTCCATGAAATACCCGCCGATGCAGTCTTCGATTTCCCAGAAAGCGCGCCGCGATTGAGCGATGACGACGCGCGTACCGGCGTGGATCCCCGCCTCCTTGAGCTGTGCCGCCGTCATGCGCGTGAAGACGTACACGTGCTTCCAGTCCATGGCCACGTTGCCGCCCCTGGCCTTGGTCTCCCAGATCCGCGCGGAATCGGCCGTCGTGTGCTGCGGTCCGACGGACAGGACGCCCGGAACGATGCCGTCGTCCGCGAGGATCTCAACGGGGCCCTGCCCGTAGTTGGCCGGATAGATGCCCCCGAGGGGATTGACCCGGAGCGTGCCGTCCTCGTTGACGCGCTTGACGACCAGGGCCAGCTCGTCCAGGTGGGCCATCACGCGGATCACCGGGGCGTCCGGCGAGGCGCCCTTTAACAGGCCGACGACGTTGCCGGCGGCGTCGACCCGGGTCTCGTCGCACAGGGACTGCAGTTCCTGTTCGCAGACCGCCCGCACCTCGTCTTCCTGGCCTGACGGCCCCCGGGCGTAAACGAGTTCCTGGAGCAGCGAAACGAGGTGGTCGTCGGCGGACATGGATCGCTCCTTGCGGGTTGAATGGACGGTCGCGGTCGTCGAGCGTTTGTCGATAAGGTATGCGTGAAATAGTACTTTTCGATCGGCTCCAGATCAAGGGTAAAGACTTGACAGAGGGCATGTTATGTATAAACTCCAGATATCGCCGCCGTGGTGTCCGGAGTTACCGCCTTCATGTTGCCGGAGATTACGGGCGTCGTAAACCCCGAAGCCGTTTCAAGCGCAGATCGCCGGCCTGGATCCGGGCGTGGTTTCCGGAGCAATGTATGGTTAAAGCCGCTCAATGGACGCTGGCGGCAATCGTCACGAAAACGACGGTCGTGCACACCGTGACGTATTTCGTCGCCGGTGCGCTGGCCTACGCGTTTTTCGACTACAGAGCGCTCTGGGACGAACCGGTCTTCAACGTTTACATGAAGCGCATGGACGATCCGGTCTTAATGGCCGGACCGCTCTTTCAGCCTATACGTGGAGTGTTGTTCGGCGTAGTGTTCTACCTGCTGCGGCGCGAGTACTTCGGCCGGGCCTACGGCTGGCTGACCATCTGGGCGGTCCTGGTCGTGGTGGGGATGTTGAGTACGTTCGGTCCGGCGCCGGGTTCCATAGAAGGTCTGATCTATACCACGATTCCCTTCGGTGCCCAGTTCGGCGGCGGCAGCATCGAGACCCTGGCCCAGGCGCTTTTCTTTTCCATGATCGTGTTCTACTGGGTTCGCCAGCCCGAAAAGCGGTGGTTGACCTGGGTATTGTCGGCCGCGTTCCTTCTCGTCCTGGCGTTATCAATCATCGGGATCCTCCAGTGATCCTTCCTGATTTATCTATTTTACAGGAGTCATTATGTACCGGAATCTGATGGCAATACTCGCATGCGGCGCATTGGTAACCATGTTGTCGGCCTGCGCGGCCACGGAAGAGGAAACGGCAGCGCCCGCGTCCGAAACCGCGGCCGACGCCGAAACCGCGGCCGACGCCGACGTCCTCACCACGACCCTGACGCCCGACTCGGACCGGGCCGCCATCGTCGCCCACCTGCTGGAGGCGGAGCGGAAGAAGATCAATACCGAGGCCATGGCGGTCAACTTCCCCGACATGGACCGCCAGACGGCCTACGACATCCAGGCGGACATCCTGGCCGAGAAACTGAAGAATGAAGAGCGCGTCGGCTGGAAGATCGGGTTCTCCCGCATGCCCGAGGACCCGGCCACGCTGGATCCTATTTACGGACACATCATGGCGTCGAACGTATTCGAGCCCGGGACGCCCGTGGAAGCCTCGGCCTTCGTGCCCGACTCGGCGACCGTGGAAGGCGAGTTCGCCTTCTGGATCGGCGTGGATCTCCCCGGTCCCGATCTGACCCGTGAGCAGGTCGGCGATGCGGTCAGTGCGGTAGGCGGCGTGATCGAACTGCTGTCCACGTGGACGAACGGTACCGAGGAGCATCCGTCCACGCGTGACCATGACGTCACCGGCAATGTCTTCCACGTGGGGATCATCCTGGGCGAAACGCGGGTGCCCCTCGACGAGGTGGATTTTACGAAGGAAACCGCGACCGTGGTGATCGACGGCGAGGAAAGGGCCTCCGCCCTGGCCACCATGAACATGGGCGTGGACCCCCTGGAAGCGCTGACCTGGCTGGCCAACGAGTTGACCACTTACAGCGACGAGTACCTCCGGGCGGGGGACGTGGTAATCACCGGAACGGTCTTCCCGCCGCCCCGCATGGGCGCCGGCAGCAAGGCCGTGATGAGCTTCACGACCCTCGGCACGATCGAGGTGGAACTGAAATAAGGCCATGGCTACTGAACCACCCTCGTATTCGAACGCGGGGGCGTGATGATCAACGTCAAGAAGTTGATCCTGGGAACCGCCGCTTATACGATCTGCACGTTCTCCCTTGCCGTGGTCTGGCATATCTTTCTTTTCAATGAGAGGTATGAATCGTTCGGATACTTCGAGGGAGAGCCTGATTTTCTGCTCGGATTGCTCACCATCGTGCTCCAGGGCGTTTTGCTCTCCATCCTGTTTCCGATGCTGAAGGCCGAGGGAACTTCATATCGGCGAGGGATCAGGTTCGCTTTCATTACTGGCGCATTCTTCTGGACTTCTCACGTGCTCGCCTTCGTCGCCAAGCAGAAGGTGCCGGAAGTGTCGGCGTTCATCTGGATGGAAACGGCCTATCTACTTCTCCAGTTCGGGCTGTTCGGTCTGATCATCGGTGTCATCTACCGTGGAGAGATGCAGACTGAAAGTCGGCCAAACCCCGGCGACGAAGGTGGGGATGCACAAAATCAGCCGAACGATTAGTCCAAACCTCAATGCTAAAATAAAAGACCGCTACGCCATCGCCGGCCTGGGTGAATTGCTCTGGGACATGCTGCCGTCGGGCCCCCAACTCGGCGGCGCCCCGGCAAACTTCGCCTACTTCGCGTCCCTCCTGGGAGAAGAGGGCATCGTAGCAAGCCGGGTCGGCCGGGACGACCTCGGGGACCGGGCCGTGGACCGCATCGCCGGTCACGGTCTCTCCACCGAAGCGATACAGCGGGACGAAATCTATCCCACCGGGACGGTCGAGATGGCCCTTGGACCAGACGGACAGCCCGAATTTACGATCAACGGTGATGTCGCGTGGGAGCACATGGCGTGGACGCCCGGCTGGTCGGCGCTGGCGGCCCGGGCGGATGTCGTGTGCTTCGGGACGGTGTGCCGTCACCAGGCGGGTTCGGCGACCGCGGTCACGGCATTCCTCGAGGCCCTGGGGCCCGCCGCCCTTCGCCTCTTCGACGTGAACCTGCGGCAGGACCGGTACGCCCCGGCCCTGCTGCACGATTCCTTCCATCACGCCCAAATCGTCAAGCTGAACGACGGGGAACTGCGCACGGTCTGTCCCCTGCTGGACCTCGGGGGCGAGGATCTCGAGACCATGGCGCGGCAGCTACGCGAGCACTATGAGCTGGAAGTGGTCTGCGTCACCCGCGGCGCGGAAGGCAGCCTGCTGGTCACCGCGTCGGAGACCGTGGCCCACCCGGGCGTGCCGGTCGACGTGGTGGACACCATCGGCGCCGGCGACGCCTTCACCGCGGTCCTGGCCAGCGGGTACCTGCGCGGCGTGCCGTTAGAACGGGTGAGCGAAGCCGCCAACCGGTTCGGCGCCTGGGTCGCGTCTCAGACCGGCGCTATGCCGGCGGCCGACGAGGCGGTGTGCTCCGCGGTCCGGAATACCCTCCGGGAAGCATAGGGGAACCGTCATGGAAGCGTAAGGGTAGTGTAAAGGAAACGCCGGATTATTCAGGCAGGTAGTAGGTCTCTTCCGCAGGCCGCAGGGGACGGTTGAGCCAGAGGGGCCGGCGCAATCCGCCCGGCCCGGGCGCGGGGCGCGTCCGGGCCAGCCATTCGCGGTACACCTCGAAGGACTTCTCCGTATCCACCATCACGTCCCCGTAGGCGTCCTCTTCGCGGGCCTTTTCGATCCGGACCTTCTGGTGCCAGCAGTGCATTCCGCTTATTGGATCGGGGTGCACGGGGAAAGTGATGTTCTGGTGCACGCCGCCGTCCCGCCAGAAGATGCGGGAGGAGTCGCGGTCGGCGCTTTCGTAGGGCCGGATTCCGTCCATCACTTTCATGCGCCACTTGCCGCCGTCCGCCTCCTGGATATCCACCAGGTTGACGGACCAGCGATTGCCGTCCGCGTCCTGCTTGCGCCGCCAGCGGCCCAGGTGGTGGGAGCAGGCGACCACGCCGGGCTTCATGGCCTCGGTGACCCAGACACGGTCCACGAAATGGCCGATCTCGGTGGTCACCCGGACCAGGTCGCCCGTGGTGATGCCCATCCGGTCGGCGTCCTGGCGGTGCATCCACACGGGGTTGCGGTTGGAGATCTCGTTGAGCCACTTGGCGTTGCCCGACCTTGAGTGGATCAGCGTGGGCAGCCGAAAGGTGGGCACCAGCGGGAACTCACCCTTCTCGCGGTCGAGCTCGTCGGGGTGCACGTGGCTCTTGATGTAGGTGGGGATGGCGTACTCCGGCCAGCCCCAGTCCACCATGGTCTGGGAGTAGAATTCCTGCTTGAGCGACGGCGTGGGGAAACCCGCACGCGGCGCGCCGTCCACCATGACGCCTACGGTCTTGCCGTCGGCGACCAGGGTATTCGTCTCCGGGTCGACCTCAGCGCCCGCGACGGCCTCGTCATCCAGCTTCTTGAGGTGCTTCGCGTAGGCCGTCTTCTCCACCTCGAAAGCGCCGTACTTGCGCATGTAGTCCAGGGTGGACAGCCCTTCTTCCGCGGCGGCCTCGGGCAGCCCGTCCACGTGGTCGAAGATGTAACGGTAGTATTCGTCGACGGTGATCTTCTCGCCGGGCCGGTAGGGCGAGATGAAATGGTCCCTGATCCCCAGGCTGCCGTCGGGATCGATGCGCCAGGACAGCTCGATCCAGAACTCGTCCTCTTCCCACACCTCGCCCGGGTTGGCCTCGTAGGTGAAGGTCACCGGATCGCCCATGCGCCGCCGCGCCTCGCGCAGGACGGGCTGGCGGAAACCGATCCAGGTGCCCGAGTGGGTCTCGTAGCTGATGATGTCGTGGCGTTCGCTGGCGTGGCCCATGGGCAGCACGTAGTCGGCGAAATAGGCCGTCTCGTTCCACGTGGGAGTCAGGGCCGCGTGCAGCCCCACCTTCTCCTCGTCGCGCAGCGCCTCGACCCAGGTGAACCCGTCGGGGTATGTCCACACGGGATTGAACACCCGGGTGAAGTAGACGGCCAGCTTCCCACGCCCCTCTTTCAGGAAATGGGGCAGGAGGAAGCTCATCTCGTAATGGGAGAGGGGGTATTCCTTCGGGAAATGCAGTTCGTTCCAGAACTTCTGGTCCGGGGGATGGTCGAAGACGTTGGGCTTGAACTTGTTCCACCCGCTCGGCGAGGTCCCGCCCTCCGTGCCGACGCTGCCGGTAAGGACGTTCAGGAAGTGGAGGCACCGCGCCACGGCCCAGCCGCCGGCGTTGCCGCTGCCCGCGCTGCGCCAGTTGTGGGTGGCGAACCGCGATCCCGCCCGTCCGATCTCCCGGGCTATCTCCACGATATGCGCCGCCGGCACGCCGCTCTCCTGCTCGGCGAACTCGGGGGTGTATTCGCTGTAGACCCCCTTGAGCGCCTCGATGAAACGTTCGAAGGTGCGCGGCGCGTCCGGATGTTCCTTCTCCAGGTAGGTCTGCCAGTTCACCCACGTCTTCATGAACGCGCCGTCGTAGAGGCCGTCCTGCAGGATGACGTTGGCCATGGCCAGCAGCACCGCGGCCTCGCTGCCCGGATAGGTGGGCATCCAGTGGTCGGCCATGCTGGCCGTGTTGGACAGCCTCGGGTCCATGACGGCGAGTTTTGCCCCCTTCATCATGCCCTCGATGATGCGCTGGGCGTGGGGATTGAAATAGTGTCCCGATTCCAGGTGGGCGCTGATGAGGAGGATGAACCGCGCGTTGGCGTGATCCGGCGACGGCCGGTCGAAGAAATGCCAGAGGGCGTAGCCGAAGCGGGCGCCCGACGAGCAGATGTTGGTGTGGCTGTTGTGCCCGTCCACGCCCCAGGCCTTGAGCACCCGGTCGATGTAGCCCTCGGCGCCGGGCCGGCCCACGTGGTAGGCGATTTCGTTGTTCGCGCCCTGCTGCAGCCGTTCGCGGATCCGGCCGGCGATGTCGTCCAGCGCGTCGTCCCAGGACACCCGTTCCCACTCGCCGCTCCCCCGGGCGCCCGACCTGCGCACGGGATAGAGGATGCGGTCGGTGTCGCGGATCTGGTTGATGGTCGCCGGACCCTTGGCGCAGTTGCGCCCCCGGCTGGCCGGGTGGTAGGGATTGCCCTCGAACTTGCGGACCTCCATCGTCTCCTTGTCGACGTAGCTCAGCATTCCGCATCCGGCTTCGCAGTTGAAGCAGGCCGTGGGCACCACCATGTAGCGTTTGGCCTGTTGCCGCGGCCAGTCCTGCGCCTCGTACTCCACCCAGTCGTCCCACTGGTCCGGCGGCGGGTAGTCCGTGAGCGCGCCGCCCTCGGTCAGGCTCGGGAGATCAGGCCCGTCCTCTTCGTGCAGGTTGGGGATCAGGCCGATCTTCTCAGCCAGCGATTCGATCAATCCCGGTTTATGGCGTATGGACATGTGGTCTTTTCCATCCTCAATCGTTGCACATTAGCTCAACGGGATGTCCTGCGGCGCCCTGACCCAGACGTACTCCGTCGCGTAGAGACCGATCAGCACGCCCGCGCCTGCAACGGCGAGCAATGCTTCACCGCCGATCCAGGCCAGTACGACGGGCACGAGATTGCCTATCGCGATGCCAAGGATCCAGAAGTATCCCCGGTACCGGCCCCTCACGATGGCCTGCACGGCTTTCCGGGCGTCGGCCGTGGGATGGGGCGTCAGCATCTCGGACGCGATCACCAGCAGGTTCAGGATGACGGCGGCGATCAACGTAGTCCGCACGAAGGCGGTCCACGCCTCGCCGGGCGCGCCGAACAGGAGCGCCAGGGCGAACACCGCCGCGCCGGCCAGCACCGTGTGGAGCAGCATGTGCAGGACCAGCGTCGGGCTCTGCCAGAAATCCCGCCCCTTGGCCTGGGCGAAGAGAAAGGCCGTGTAGACCGCCGTGATGACCGCCAGCGCGGCCGTGACCCAGCCGATGATTTCGGCCGCCCCGGTTCGGCCGGTCCACATGGCCGCGGCCCAGAGCGTGAGCGCCAGACCATATAGGGTCAAGGCGTAGCCGCCGAGCACGAGCCAGGATTTCCACTGCGGGCGGAACAGCACGTAGAGAAAGCGTTTGGGCCGGGTCAGGTCGCTGACGAGAAGGATCGTCGTGGCCAGGAGGAACGTCAAGGCCACGGTGCAGCCGGTCCACGCGAGCACGGGGTCGACGGCATACCCGAGGACCGAGGCCGCGAAGGGGAGGAGGAAGGCCCCAGCCGAAATGGCCTTGGTCCACACGTAGGCCGCCACGTCGTTGCCCCACAGGACGCCCTTGTCCGGCGCGTCGTAGACCCGGCGCGCCGCGGCGTCTTTTCCTTTTTGCCCGCTTCCGGATACGGCTCCCGACTGGCCGCCGGCGCTGGTCTGGCCGCCGACGCTGGTCTGGCCGCCGGGCTGTCCGTCCTGTCCCGCCCCGCCGAGTTGCCGGATCATGTCCTCCGGGTCCGCCTTGGCGGTCCGTTCCTCGATGTACCGGGCGAAATGGCCGACGCCGTCCGACTGCGAACTCCACATGTAGTTGTCCGACGTCGCGGTCTCCCCCGGTGTCAATGAAGCCTCGTCGCCATCGATGTAGTACAGGCGGGGCTTCGTGTCCTTCTCGATCTTTCGCACCGTCACCTGTTCCTTCGCGAGCAACTGGGAGATCTCCGTCGATCCATCGTCCATGTCGCCGGAAATGATGGCGTGTTCCGGGCAGACGTTCACGCAGGCGGGTTCGAGACCGATGTCCACCCGGTGGGCGCAGTAGTTGCACTTGGCGGCCGTATGGGTGTCCGGATCGATATACAGGGCATCGTAGGGACAGGCCTGCATGCAGCCCTTGCACCCGATGCATCGCCGCGGATCGAAATCGACGATGCCGTCCTTCCGGGTGTACAGCGCCGTCACCGGGCAGATCTCCACGCAAGGGGCGTCCTCGCAGTGGTTGCACCGCATGACGGAGAAATGCCTGGCCGTATTCGGGTACGTCCCTTTCTCGATGTACTTCACCCAGGTCCGGTTGACGCCGAGGGGCACCTCGTGTTCGGCCTTGCACGCGACGGTGCAGGCATGGCACCCGATGCACTTCCTGTTGTCGATGATGAAACCGTATTGCATGGATGCTCCGGATGATGCGGTCAGCCGGAAAGCGTTCCGTACTGGCCGCCGTAGAAGACCAGTGGGCGCCCTTGCCCGGCGCCGCCCGCAACGATCTCGCCGATGAAGATGTCGTGATCCCCGCCCGGCAGTATTTCTGTGACGCGGCAGTCAACGTAGGCCAGCGCTTGCTCGAAAACGGGCGAACCCGTGGCCTCGTTCCGGTACGCGATGCCTGAAAAGTCCTTTGGACCGTGCTTTGCGAAACGCACGGAGATTTCTTCCTGTTCTTCGGTCAGAATGTTGACGGCGAAGCAGTCGCTGGCCCTGAGGCAGGTGTTCATCTGGGCCTTCACGTCCACCGATACGAGGATGAGCGGGGGATCCAGCGAGAGGGAAGCCACCGCATTGGCGGTCATGCCCTGCGGCCTGTCCTCGTAGCAGGTGGTTACGACGGTCACGCCGGTCGCGAAATGTCCCATGATCCGCCGTTGTTCCATTTGATCAAAAGCCATTTTACCACGCTTGTCAGGGTGTTTTTCGCGATCGGGCAACTGTCTCCCACTGTGATGCATCGTCCCGTCAAAGTCAATGTATTTAAAGATGATCCCGTGTTTCATTCCCGGTGGCGTCTCAGGGCTACAGCCGAATCACCACGGAAGCGGTTACGGGTATCCATCGGGCGCTTTCATCGAACACATTGCGCGCATGGTTGTACCTCGCCTCCAGGGACAGCCCCACGCGTTCGCTGACCGTCAGGTTGACCCCCAGGCCGAACACGAACATGAACGAATGGTCGCTGGTGCCGGAATCCGCATCTTCACCCGTGACAAGGCGATCGGATTGGCCCGTAGCGCGATCGGGTCGACCCGTGGCCCTGGCCCATCCCACGCCCCCGTGGCCGTAGAACCCCACGGGATCCGCGATCCCCTCAATCAGCAGGCCCACATTGCCACCCGTCAGCGTTTTATCGGCAACCGATGCCGACCCCTCGTTAGCCATCCCTTCATTCGAATGCGAAAACGCCGAGCCTTCAATTCCGAAACGACTGTGATGGCCCTCGAGCAACAGGAAGTAACCTTCATCGACGGGTATCGCCAGGCCAGCGACCAGAAAAGGGCCGGCCGAAGCCGTACCGTCCGCCAGGTCACCGATGGGCATGGCGGGTCCGCCTCCCAACCTGACATTCGCCTGACCCTCGGCCAGCAGCGGTGAAATCATACACGCGATCGCCAACCAGATAATACGCACGTGAGAACTCCTTTCATGCCGCATCAAATCGCATCTGCGCATACACCGGCAAGAACGGACCGGTACCTGCTACAGGCTCGTTGAGCTACAGGATCATTGAGCAGGTTCCTTTCGAAAGAAGAAACCTAATTCTGAATTTTGTGGGAATAGAATCGGCGACGGCGGAGTCTAATCGGTAGGCAGCGGCAACCGCTCGGATCGATCTCCGGCACTTTCGTGAGGCGTTAACGGACCGCGCCGGCCGACAGTCCGCCCGATGCTGACCATATTGTTCCGGCCATTCGAGGAAAGCGGGATGAGGGAAGATGCCTTGACGGACGAAGCACTGGTCGACGCCGCCCGCGATGGCAGCGAGGACGCCTTCCGCACCCTGGTGGAACGATACGAAGGCCGCGTGGCGTCCGTCGTGATCCGCATGCTGGGGAACACCCCCGAAGCCGAGGACGCGGGGCAGGAGACTTTCATCCGGTTCTATCGAGGCTTGCATGGATTCCGCGGTCAGGCGTCGGTCGGCACCTACCTGACGCGGATCGCCATCAACCTGTCGCTCACCGAACTGAGAATACGCCGGCGCCGTTCGATCTTCGTCCCCTTCACACCGCCGGGCAGGGAACACGACGCGCCGGAACTGGAATATGCCGACCCGGCGGCCAGCGCAGAATACGACGACACGGCCGACCGGATTCAGGCGGCGCTGAACCGATTGAAGCCCGAATTCCGTTCCGTGATCGTACTCCGGTTGATAGAGGGCTACTCGACGAAAGAAACCGCCGAGATCCTGGGCTTGCCCGTCGGGACGGTACTGTCCCGCCTGAGGAGGTCCCAGGAGAAACTGAAACGCATGCTTATTTCCTCTAACAGGGAGCTTGTCCATGAAACGGTCTGAACTGGATCTGATGTACCGGTCGCTGGATGCGTCCCTGACGCCCGGTGAACAAAGCCGACTGGACGAGGCGTTGCGGCGCGATCCCGGCCTGCGGGACGAATACGAGCGACTGGTCCGGCTGCGAAGCCAGGTCGAAAACCTGGAATCGCCCTCGTTCCGGGCGGATTTCTCCCAACGCGTCATGGAACGCCTGGCGGCGGAATCCACGGTTATTCCGGCGTCGAATCCTGAAGGTGGGACAACGCCTGAATTCGAGGACGCGCTGTCCCTCATGTTCCGCAAAGTGGCGGTGGCCGCTTCGGTCGCTGCCGTCCTGCTGTTGACCTACAACCTGGCCACGTCCGACAGCGTCTCCATCACCACGTCGTTCGGACTGACCGAGGAACTGTATCCTGAAGACCTGTACGACGCGCGGATCGCGCTGGAATCGGAGGGCGAATTATGAACATCCACCTGAAGACCGCGGCCATTCTGCTGGCCACGTTGATCATCGGCATGGTCTGCGGCGCGCTTATCCTGGGCGCCTTTGCCCGGGACCGCCTGCAACCTCCGCCCCAGGTGACCCGGGACCGCTTCGTGGAACGATGGGTCAGGATGGTGCGGCCGGACCCGGCGCAGCTGCAGAGGATCCGGGAAGTGGTGGGCGAGCATGAATCCGGATTCCGGGAGAACTACATGCGCCACCGGCAGGAGATGCAGGACCTGGTCGATTCATTGCACAGGGACCTGGAACCCATCCTTACCGAAGAGCAACTCGAGCGGATCAAGCGGATTCGCGAGGAACGCGAACGCGTCCTCGAGTTCCGTCGGGATGGCGATCGCGAGCCACGCCGGGGTCGCCCGGGGCCGTCCGGACGCAACCGGGCCGGCGAGCGGGGCCGAGGGGATCGCACTGACAGTAATCGTTCTGAAGGGCGCGGGAGCGACGACCGTGCAGAAGGGAGCGGGAACGGGAGCGACCGTTGACTCCTCGTTCCGGCACGTCCGGCGTGGCCCGGGCAATGTACGGATGTAAAGAAAGTCGGAATAAACCGCAACCGGCCACTGTCTAATCCTGTAGAGCAGCACGAAGACGATCTCCGGAGATCGCGGTTCATACATCCGCCAGCATTACCACGAAGGGAGCGACAAAATGAAAAAGATCATTTCAGGAACCATCGCCGGCGCGCTGAGTATCGTCGTACTGACCTGGACTATTGTCGTACTGGCCTGGGCTTCTGATGCGATGGGCCGGATCAGTCATGAGGATGCTGACGTGCTCGACGGAGTAGCTGAACTCGCGGCGGCCGGATCGTCCGGCGAGTTCTCCGACATCCTGGCAGACGATCTCACCGATGACGACGCGGATGACGTGCGGACGCGTCTGTCCCGGGGAGGATTGTCCAGTCTCGAACTTACGGACGAGCAGGAGGATAAGATCGAGACGCTGCGTTCCGCCTACACGCGGGAAATGATACAGCTTCGCGCCGATTCGAGACTCGCACGGGTCGATCTTCGCGAACTGATGAATGAGATCAGCCCGGACATCGACAGGGTGAAGGAACTGGCCGCGGCCGCTTCGGCGGCCCAGGGCGCCGTGTTCGAGCGAAGCGCGCTCTTCCGCGCCGAGTTCAAGAATGTCCTGACCCCGGAGCAGCAGGAGAACCTGCGTGAGTCATACCGCGACCGGCGCGACGGTCGCCGGGACTCCGGGGTGCGCGGGCGGCGCGACGGCCGCGAATCGCGCAACCGGCGTTGAGCAGGTGTTGCGAGCTGAAGGAATTCGAAGCGCGTTCAGTGGTTTGACGCAGTGATTGTAGACGAACACATGCCGCGGAAGGATCCAGGTCCGGCCGCGGCATTTGACCGCGGAATCTGGCCGCGACATTAAGCCGTGGAATCTGACCGCGGCATTCATTCGCCAGATTTGATCTTTAAAAGGAGTCGAAACATGAGATACCGTCTTCACCTGGCCATACTTGGCCTGATCCTGACCGCCTTTATCGCCAACGACGCGGCCGCACAGCGAGGCGGATTTGGTCGCGGGGGCGGCCGAGGCCAGAACAGTGCCATGATAGAACGCATGCGGGCGGTAAGCACCTTCCCCGTCGACCGGATCTGGCACGTGTTGAGCATCCGGATGGAAACCACCGACGAGCAGGTGCTGCAATTGCGCGCGGTCGTGAAGGAAGCCTCGTCTCAGAAGACCGCGCTGGTGGAACAGGCCACGAAGACCGAGGACTGGACCTGGCTGCGCGAGCAACTGGAAGCGAACGAGAAGCAGTTTAAGGAGAACCTGAAGAGCATGCTCTCCGCCGACGAGTTCAAAGCGTTCGAGCAACTGGCGGAGGAAGCCTCAAACCTGATGCCGGACAGGCAAGGTAGATCCAGGCGTTGACAGAACGGGCCCGCCTGGGTTCGCCTTGACTCGGCTGGACCGATTATCCCGACCACCGTTCCATCTTCTCTTCATCCAGAACCATGCCCAGCCCCGGACCCTCGATAGGAGCGAGTTCACCGCCCTCGACGGTGAAGGGGTTGGCGCATACATCGTCCTGAAGCAAACCGGGCCCCACCAGGTCCGAGGGCACCTCGACGTTCGTCGATGAAACGGCGAGATGCACCGACGCCGCGGTACCGGGTCCCAGTTCTATGGTGCTGCCCAGCAAGGCGGGCATGCCCGCGGTCTCCGCGGCGTGGAGCAGGCGGCTCGCGCGGCGAAGCCCGCCGGCCTGGCAGGGGACGACATTGACGATGTCCACGGCGCGGTGGCGGATCAGGGCCGTCAGGAAGGCGTCCCCGAGATCAGCGACATGCTCGATAATGGGAATGGGGGAACGGTTGCGTACTTTCGCCAGCGCTTCGGCAATACCCTCGGCATCCGCTTCGATACGGGCGGGATCCTCCCGCGACATGGGCCGCGATAGCGCGCGAATCGGCGTCTCGCACGCGTCGGCCCCGGCCTCCGCCATGTCGCGCAGCCTGGACAGGGCTTCGTCTTCCTCCCAGAAACCGCTGGCATCCACCTTGATGTAGGCTACGGTTCCCGCGATCTTGCGAGCAAGCCTCACCCGCTCGAGGTCCCTTTCGTGGTCCTCGCCCACCTTGAGCTTGAAGGCCTTCATGCCCGATCCCACCTGGTCGGCAACCTCCCGTTCGAGAGCCTGCAGTTCGTCCTCGAGCGTGGCGTCTCCGCGCAGGTAGGCCACCCAGGAAACGGATGCGGCGCGCCGGCACCGGCCGCCCAGGAGTTCGTACAACGGAAGGCCGTGCGTCTTTCCGACCAGGTCTAGCAACGCACATTCGACACCGAAGAGCATCAACTGCCGCAGTTCGGGGTACCAGTCGCCGGGAAGCGCCTCGTCGACCCCGTCATAGAGGTTGCGCCACGCACGCACGTCGCCTCCGGCCAGCACGCCAGCGTCGACCAGCACGCCGGCCGACACGCCAGCGCCGCCCGGCACGCCAGTGTCGACCAGCACGCCGGACAACAGGTCCTGGAGCGTCGCCGGCGAAGGAGCGTCCATCCGCGGCGCGATATCGGAGACCTCGCCGATACCGGTCAGGCCGTCAGAAGTCGTCAATTCGATGATCTGGTAGGTGGACCGCCCGTGGTCGATGGTGGCCTTCAGTTGCTTGGGGTCCGCACAATAGGTGTCGTAGATGCGCGGGACGGCCACCTGGCGCACGCGGACGTCGGAGATTCGCATTTCGGTATGTTACCGCCGTCGTGTTCCGGGGTCAATGGCATCTTCATTCGTCGTTCGCGCGGCTTCCCTGCCCGTTGCCGGGCGCATTCCGGCAGATCAAGTACGTGAATCGCCCGGACCGCCGGACCGCCTGGACCGCCTGGTTACGTACCGGTTTGCAACTTGCCAGCGGGGTTCGAAGTCTTTATCTTTAGAAAGCCAGAATCCGAACACACATTCCGATTACACAGGGGAAGTACCTCATGTCTCGACATATGAAACTGGTCTTGATGACCGGCTTGATCGCGCTGATGGGTGGATTTCTGCAGATCGGACCGGGTGCGGAGCGTTCGGTGGCGACCGATCGCCTGCGTTCGGCCGATGACGCGGCGCGGATCACAAAAGGCGCAGTCAACGCGGAAAACACAGAAAATGCAGAACGAGCGATCCGGGAGATCACCGGACTGTTCGGCCCATTCGGTCCGGAGGAGGCCTACGCCCGCCGCGGTTTCGGCGGTTTTCGAAGTTCACGGTCCCTCTGGAATCGCCGCAGTTCATTTGGCCGGCGCAGCCCCTTCGCCCGGAGAAGCACGCCTGCCGCCACGCGCCAGACGCCGGCGCGCAGCACGTCGGCCGGGCAGCCCTCGGCCACCGCGGCGCGGTCGACCCGGGCAGGCGCCGCAACCGCCGGCCGGGCCACGGCGCGGTCTTCGGTCATGGGCCGGCGGGTCCAGAGCGAAACGGCGCGCCGGTCGCTGGCCACGCACCAGTCCAGGCAGGCCGGTTTCGCCCAGTCGTCCAATTCGGCCGCCAATACGAGCACCTACCGGGATAAGGGCCTCTACAACCGGGGCTCGCAGAACCGCACGTCCTATGACAACTACTACGCAGGCCGGGACAGTTATTACGGTGGCATGGGCTGGAGGACGCCGGGATACGCCTTCATGTCATACCCCAGCTTCGGCATGTGGGACGCCCTGTTCATGTGGTCCATGCTGGACATGATGAGCAGCCGCCGTCATTACGCCGTGGCCCATCACCACGCCAATGACCCGGGATACCAGGAATGGCGCGGCGAGGCCGAGCGCCTGGCCGAGGACAACGCGGAACTGCGCGCGAAGCTGGACGAGCTGGACAAGCAGGTCGCCACGCTCGAAGGCACGCCGCGGGATCCCGAATACCTTCCGCCCGGCGTCACCCCGGCGATCGCACTGGCCGCCGAAGTCGTGGCCACCGCCGATCCGAACCAACCTCGCATCACGGTGAATACGGGGGTGGCGAACGGCAATTACCACCGATTCGGCCAGATCCTGCAGTCGCACCTGCCGGATTTCGACGTGATGCTCGAGACGACGGCGGGTTCGGAGGAGAACCTGAACAACCTGGTCCAGAACCAGGTCGACGCGATCCTCGTGCAGAGCGACATCCTGAACTCCTACCTGCGCAGGAACCCTGACGCGGAAAACCAGCTGGTCGGACTGCAGTCGACCCTGTACACCGAGTACGTTCAACTGATCGTCAACGAGGACAGCGGCATCGCGAGCGTGTCCGACCTCGAACCGAACACCCACATCGTGTACGTCGGCCCCCGGGGTTCGGGGACACACCGGGCCTGGGAGGGCTTCGTCCTGCAGGATCCGAGGTACGGGGAATTCAATACGCGGTTCGCAGGCTACGAGGAAGCGTTGAGCCAGGTGGCGGGAGATGCCAACGCGGTCATGCTGTTCGTCGCCGGCCTCAACTCGGAACTGCTCAAGGATGCGGACCGGCAGTACGGACTGCAGTTGAGCATGGTCGCCGTGGACGAGCACTATTTCAGCACGGCCGTGGACCAGTTCGGCAACACGATCTACGAGGTGGCGACGATCCCCCACGAGACCTATCCCGAGCTGCAGGAAGGCTGGCTCTTCGGATATTTTGACAGCAGCGTGGAGACACTGACGGTGGACGCCATCCTGATCCTGTCCAAGCGGTGGGTGGATACCTACGGCAGCAAGCCGATGACCCTCTTCGAAGACGCCCTGTGGAGGTCCATCGACGACATCAAGCCCATCGTGGGCGAGGAGTAGCGCGAAGGCCCGATGAGCTTTCACATCATTCGTTCCGTAGCGAAGAAGCAGGCGAAAGAGGCGGCTGGCTTCTTTCGAAAGAAACCCGTGCGGGTCGACCAGGATCTGCCCCTGGGCGTCGCCATCGACCGGCTGGTCGACATCGACGCCGTCGCGTCGTCCACTTTTACCGGCCTCGTACACTTCAACTTTCCATCCTTTCCCCTGGCCATCGAGGCGATCGGAAAGATCGACCTCGGCGAAGGGGCCATGGCCTACCGGTGCTATCTCCAGGGCACCTCGGCCTTCCTCCAGGTGGTGTCGGACCACGGGGAGCCCGTGGAATGCCGCCTGTACGTGCTCGACCGGGATCTGTATCCCCATTCCGAGGAAGTCTGGGAGCTCTGGCTGAACGGCGAGAACGGCATCATCGGATCCCCGGAAGTGCTGCACGGCGACGGGGAGGAACGGAGCTACCAGCGGGAATGGATGGACGGCGACGGGCAGTCGGCGCCGATACAGGTCGAAGAACGGATCATCCGCGACGCGTACGGAGAGCAGGTCTTCGAGGAAACCCAGCAGGCCATGTCCTACTTCCGGGTGGCAAGCGGGGATCCCCACAACCCGGAAGATCCCGAACGCGAGGACGAATTCCTGTTGATCAGCGCGGGCGACGGCGTTATAGAACTGTATCTGGGCGTGGCATTGATGCTCGAGGAAGTCACGGTTATTTAAACGCGAAAGGATGAAAAAATGATCTGGAAGTTTCTCTCCCGCGTCGGCAAGAAACAGGCCGGCAACGCCCTGGAGTCCTTCACCCAGGCCGTGGTGGCCTTCGACCCGGAAACCGCCTCCGAGGCGCAGATCTCCCTCATGGAAGAGGAACTCGACAAGCTCGGGAAGCGGGTCGGCAAGGCCGAGATGGACGTGAAGAAGGACCATGAAGAGACGCAGGCGCTCTTGACGCAGTACGACCGGTACCTGGCCGCCGCAGAACGGATCGAAGGCCAGCTCGAAGGGGCGGAAGAGGGCCAGCGTTCCAAGCTGGAGGAGAGCCTTGAAAAGCTGGTCGCGGAACTGGAGCGTCTGAACCCGGAGATCGAACGGGAACGCCAGGAGGACCAGGAAGCGGAGGCCTTCGCGACCGAACTGCGCCAGGCCTACGATGTGGCGGCGGAGAAGCTCAAGAAGGCGCAGGTCCAGCTGAAACAGGCCCAGCGCCGCATGGAGCAGGCCCGGATGAAGAAGGAACGGGCCCTCGAACGCGCAGAAGGCGTGCGGCAGGCCTCTGGGCTGAGCAGTTCAATGGGCGGGCTCGACACGGCCCTCAACGCCATGGACAAGGAAACGGAGAAGGCGGAGACGACCTCCCGTGCCGCAGAGCTGAAGATCGGCGCCTTCGGCCAGACCGAAATCTCCGACGATCCCAACATCGCGGCGGCCCTTGAAGCGGCCGACAAACCCGCGCTGCCCGCTTCTTCGACGCGGGACCGGCTGGCGGCCCTGCGTTCCAGGAAGTCCTGAGACCGCCGCAGGACCTGAAATCAAAGGCTCACCCGATGCGAAAAGCGGACGGTGGGCCTTTTCTTTAAATATGCCTTAGATAAGCCCACCGCACTCTCCCAGGAGGCAAACCATGCCGGGAATCCTGTCCTCCCTCCTTGCGGCCGTACACCGTTTCGGTCCCTACGTACTGGCCGTCAACATGATCCTCTATTTCATCGAGTTGCAATATACCCAGACGCGCAGCAGCCTGGACGCCGGCGCCTGGGCGGGGTTCATCTGGATCGAACGGGTCATCGCCGGGTTCTTCACCCTGGAGTACGTGTTGCGCATCAAGCTGGCGCCGCACAAGGGGAAGTACCTGCGCAGCGGGCTCGGGTTGATCGACCTGGTCAGCATCCTGCCCTTCTGGATCGGATTCTATCCCGGCCTCACCCAGGAGCAACTCGGCCTGGTGCGCGGCGCGCGGACGCTCCGGCTGCTCAAGATGTTCCGTTACAGCCCCAAGCTGGCGGAGTTCGCCCGGTCTATGTACACCAACCGCGTCCGGGTCATCCCCATCTTCCTCATTACCATCATGTACCTGATGATCAGCTCCACCGTGATCTACGAGGTGGAACGCCGCGCCCAGCCGGAGGTATTCAATGTCTACGGCGACAGCATCTGGTGGGCCGTGGTGACCTCCACCACGGTGGGGTACGGGGACAAGTACCCGGTCACTCCCCTGGGTCAGGGGGCCACCGTCCTGATGATGATGGTGGGCATCGGTATCGTGGGCATGATATTCGGGTTCTTCGCCGACAGCTTCCACGACTCCCGGCAACCGCTGGAACCGACGTTAATGGAGGAATACTGCAGAGGGGTTCGCGAAGAGGGGACGGAAGGCCGCACGGTGCAGGCCCTGCGGCAGACTCACCGCAGCAACCCGCAATTCCTGATCTTCGCCGATACGGTGGACCGATATATCGGTTAGGCGGAAGGAGCGAACTAGCGGAAGGAGCGAGTCAGGCTGACGGAGCGAACTAAAGGGATGAAGTTTCTTCGGACCCGGTTTCGGGATCGGTCTCGGGATCGGTCTCGGGCTCCGGCTCGAACGTCCCGATGGATTCCTTGAGGGAAATCAGCCTCCGGAGCCGTCTCCGGTCCTTGGGCGTGAAACGATCCGTGTAGGCGTCGTAGATGGGTTGCTCGGGCGCGCCGTCGATGCGCGTGACGATCACGTACAGAAAGAGATTGTCCACGTCCTCCGGGGCGTTCTTCCAGACGGGCGACAGCAGGGCGAAATTCCAGACGGCCCGCTCGTCCGGCCCCAGGTCCTTGCCCTCCGTGTGCCGGATGTTGTAGTTGAAATCGTCGTCCAGGATCCACTTCCGGGGTTCCCTTCTCATGAGCGAACCGCGGAAGTACACCTTGGAGATCCGGTGTTCCGTCCGGTTGTGTATGGAGAGTTTCACGACGGACCGGCCCCGCTGCACGTAGTACTCGACCCCACGCACCCTCACGTCCTTGAGACTTTCCATGGCGGAATCCGTGTTCTCCTGCTTCTCCTCCAGGGCCTCGATGGCCTTGTTCACCCGCTCGTTCCACTCCGCGAAGATGTCCGTCGCGTCCATGCCGTCCAGCCGGCCGCGGATCCGGTTCTGTATGGCGTCTGACGCGTTCAGCGAGCTGATTACGTTGTCGCTGTAAAGGTACACGAACGCTTCCAGCACCTCGTCGAGTCTTTCCTGGTCGTCCTCGGCCAGGGTGGCCTTGACCTCGGCGGTGGATGCGTCGAAGGTCTCGACGTCCGTGCCATCTATGGTAGGACCGGACTTGCAGGCCATCGCGACCAGCGCGAGACCCGCGGTAAACAGACTCAGGCGCACCATCGTTCGTCTCCTGCCCGTTCGTCTCCTGCCCGTTCATCTCCTGCCGAATACGCTGAAGTATGTTCTTCGCTCATGTAAATACTATCCGGTTTGTGCTGGATGTACAAGGTTAAACGTCCCCGGCGGTACGCAGTTGCTCCGCAGGTTTACGCCCCACGAAATCGTGCAGTTCACGCCGGGAAAGGACGGACGTGGCCGGTTTCTGCACGATGACGGCTGCCGCGTCGTTGGCGAGTACCCCCGCCTCCTCGAGTGGAAGTCCCAACGCCGCGCCGATGGCAAGTACCGCCCGTACCGTGTCGCCGCAACCGACCTTGTCCACGGGCTCGACCCGGTGCCCGGGCGCATGGAAGAACCCACCCGTGCCCACGCCGCAGAGTCCGTGCGCGCCGAGGGTGACCACCGTGTTCCGGCAGCCCAGCGCGTCGTGCAGTCGCCGGCAGTCGGTTTCCAGCCGTTCCATGGAGAACCCGCCGATGAGTTCGGCGGCCTCGGCGGCGTTCGGCGCGATGATGTCCACGCCGGAGAAGGCCTCCCGGTTGCCCGGTTTGAAGTCGACCACGACCGGGATTTCATGGAGGCGGCATTCACGGATGATCTGGCCGGCGTTCTTCGAAGTAAAGACGCCCTTGTCGTAGTCGCTCAGGACCACCACGTCGGTTTCCGGCAGCGCGCGAAGGACTTCCTTCACCAGCGCGGCCGAGATCCTTTCGCCCACCCGGTCGTTGCACTCGGAATCACGGCGCAGCAGGTAGTCGTCGTCCAGGTACAGCCGGACCTTGGTCGTGGTGGGCCGGCCGCCGTCCCGGATCAGGCCGTGGCGGATGGATAAACCGTCGGCCAGCTCTCGGATCTTGAAGTAATGTTCGTCGTCGCCCGTCACGCCCACGAGGGTGGTGCGCACGTCCAGGGAAGCCAGGTTGGCGGCCACGTTGCCCGCGCCGCCCAGCACCTTGATCGTCTCCTGCGCCTGGTAGGCCCGCTTCCCTGACTTCTCCGAATCGATGGGCTTGCTGTCGCCGGTCCGGCAGAACTCGTAGACGTCGAGCATGACGTCCCCGACGACGAGGGCGCGCAGTTCCGGGAAACGATCGATGACCTCGAGCGCACTTCCGGGGTTGTAGTCCGGGTTCCGGTTCATGGGCTTTCCACTCCGACGCTCTTCATCGTTGCGATGCGGGCGATGAGGCCGGCCTGGTCGAGGATGGCAAAACCTGAGCGTCGCGCCAGCGCGTGGTCGTCCGGTCCGATATACCCCCAGGAGGCCAGCATCAGTTCGAGCGGGGGCTCACCGGCGTTACCGGACTCACCGGCGTTGAAATGGGCGTCGAGTTCCACCAGGTTGCCGATGGAATCGTCGACGAACCCGTAACGCTCCCGGCCGAACCGCGCCTGGATCGCCTCCAGGTTCTCGATCTTGGTGGCCCCGTGATCGCCCGCGTACACGTTCTCCGGCCGAACGGCCAGGCCGAAGTGGTGGCACAGGGTCACGGTGGCCTCCCGGTTCTTGTTGGTCAGGATCACAATCCCCTCGGCGTCCACCCCTTTCAATTCGTCCCAGACCGGTTGGTAGACCGTGTTGAGCAACGGCCACTGGACGGGATCGTGGGCGACGAACCGCTTCCGAGCCGCGAAGAATCGGACCGTGCGCTCCTTCAGGGTAACGTCCGACGATTCGCGGATCGTTCGGTATTCCGCCGGATCCAGCCGGTGGTCGCCGGGCAGGCCGGCGTTCTCCACGCACCAGGCCATCAGGTTGATCGCGTCGCCGGCCGGCTGGACGTGGTACCGGTTGGTCACGAAGAGCGCCGCGGCGTTGCCGGGCAGATCGTCCGGGGAGGTGGCCAGTCCGCCGGTGACCGTATTGTAGGCCGTGATCGACATCTCCACGACGGAGTTCAGCAGGACCCCGTCGAAGTCGAATATGAGCATGGACTCGTTGTCGGAGGCGTGTAAACGCGTCACGGCCGCTGCACCCCCTGGGCTTCGACGTAGAGGGCGTACAACGACTGGCTGGCGGTCATGAACAGGCGGTTCTTCTTCACCCCGCCGAAACACAGGTTGGCGCAAGGCTCGGGCAGGTGGATCATGCCCAGTCGCTCGCCTTCCGGGGAGAAGCAGATCACGCCGTTCGTGTCCGGACCGCCCCAGCCGGAGGCTGCCCACAGGTTGCCGTCCACGTCGGTCCGGATGCCGTCGGAGGAGGCCGGTTTCATGTCGGTGAATACGCGGGAGTTCGTGGCTCGGGTGCCTTCGATGTCCAGTACCCGGATGTGGGCGGGTCCGTCGGGGTCGTGGGAAGCGCCTGTATCTACAACGTATAGACATGATTCGTCGGGCGAAAAGCAAAGCCCGTTGGGACGCATGAAGTCGTCGGCGATGACGGTCGCGCCGCCCGTGATCGGGTCCAGTCGATACACCCGGGTGGGCAGTTCGAATTCGGCCTTGTGCCCTTCGTAGTTCATCAGGATGCCGTACCCCGGATCGGTGAACCAGACCGAGCCGTCGGAGTGCACCACCACGTCGTTCGGCGCGTTGAGCCGCTTGCCGTCGAACCGGTCGATCAGCACGGTGATCGTCCCGTCATGTTCCGTGCGGGTCACCCGCCGGCTGTCGTGCTCGCAGGAGACCAGCCGCCCCTCGCGGTCCCGCGTATTGCCGTTGGTGTTGTTGGACGGCTTGCGGAAGACGCTCACCGCACCGGTCTCTTCGTCCCACCGCAGCAGGCGGTTATTGGGGATGTCGCTCCACACCAGGCATCGGGCGTCGCCGATCCAGACGGGGCCTTCCGACCACCGCGTCCCGGTGAACAGCCGCTCGATCCCGGCCGTGTGCAGCACGTAGGGCTTGAACCGGTCGTCGATGATCTCCACATTGGGATCGGGATAGCTCACGAGACCCCGGTCCCAGTCCCTGCCATGGTCGTTCATATCCGCTCCGTGATGAGGCGTGTCGTATCCATTCGATCGGCGTCAACGCAACGGCTCAAGATATGACGCAGGCGGCCCGCGGACAAGCGAGAAATAGGCTGGCGTCAGGTCCCGCGGGTGACCCCGTAGAGGTCGATATGTACCCGAGGGCAGTACCGGAAGCCACGGGATTTGCAGGCCTCGGCGACCCACGCGCCACGGTTGCTCAACTCCTCGGCCGTCCTCCCCTGGGGCATGAGAAGCACGCGGTTGCGGTCCGCATCATCCAGTTCCACGAGGAGCGATTCGACTTCGTCCAGGTCTTCCTGGCGGTCGACCACGAACTTCAGCTGGTAGGGATAGGCCGCCATGAACCTGCCGAGGACGGGCAGGTTGATTCGGAGTTTCTCGTGGTTCGCGGCGAACTTGCCGTTCTCCTCTTTCCAGGGCGTGGAATTGGACAGCTTGGGGCTTAGGGAAGCGAGGTCGCAGTGCAGGTCGGCGTATACGGTGCCGGCCGTCTCGATGGTCACGTGATATCCCCCGTCGCCGAGTCTCTCGGTCAGTTCGGGCAGATCCTTCATGAGAAGCGGTTCGCCACCCGTGATTACCGCGTGACGGGAGGGGAAACCTGCGATGTCCGCCATGATCTCATCCACGGAGCGCTCCACACCTTCGGGCGACCACGACGTGTATGGCGTGTCGCACCAGCGGCACCGCAGGTTGCATCCCGAGGTGCGGATGAAGACGGAGGGCACACCGGTTAGCAGGCCCTCGCCCTGAATGGAATGAAAGATCTCGGAAATGAACATGGTCAGTATGCCGTGTCCTGACGCTGCCCCGTGCTTGTACGCCGCACGGTGCTTGTACGCCGCCCGGTGCTTGACACCCCTTTCTATCGGGAATATATAGAGCGTGGACCGGTTTTCAAAGCGCCGCGCCGGGAACGCGACGGACCCGCGATGGGCGCCGGTGAAAAACAAGTATCGTACAAAGTAGAGACGACAGGAGTTAGCCGATGGAAGGCCCGAGGGGATTGAAGGCGCAGGAGTTCGATTCGCTCTGCACCCTGGTCAATACCGTTTTCCGCGGCGACGGCGTGGGACGCATGGAGGAGCAGTATCCGCTGCTCTTTGCACCGGATAACTACGATGAACTTTTCGTCATGGTCGACGAGGGCGTTGTGGTTTCCCATGTGGGCGCGTTGACGCGGGATATCTCCGTGCTCGGGTGCCGGATGTCCACCATGAGCATCGGCGCGGTGGCGACCTATGAATCCCATCGGGGACGGGGACTGGCGACGCAGTTGATGGAAGCAGCGGTCCGGAAGGCCGTTGCACAGGACGCCGTGCTCATGCCCATATCGGGCGGAAGGGGATTGTACACTCGCCTCGGCGCGAAGCGAATCGGTCAGTACGCCCTTTATACCGTTCCCCGGGACACGCTGCCCGCCTGCGATGGCCCGGGCTCGGGCGAAACGGGCGCGGATGAAACGGCCGTGGGCGAAACGGACATCCAACTGGCGGGCCCCGAAGACCTGCACGAAATGACCCGGCTGTACGCGGAAGAGCCCAGCCGGTACGTGCGATCGACGGCCGATCTCCGGATGGCGGTCGACGCCGCGTGGATCTGCGACCGGGACGGCGAGACCGTGGTGATCCGCGAGGAAGGCCGTCTGGTGGCCTACGTGGCCATCCAGAAGCGCCGGCCCGACCGCGATGACGAAGCCCGCAGGGCCAGGCTGGCCGAGATAGCCGGTTCACGATCGGCTCTTGTGCGCGCGTTGCCCTGTCTGTACGACCGCTACGATGTGGATTACCTCGAAATCGTGACCACGGCGTCAGACATAGAACTGTCCTCCCTGCTCCGGCCCCACGGCGTGACCGCGGCGCCCCAGGGATTCTCGGGCACGGTACTCGTCCTCCAACCGGAACGGCTGCTGCAGGTATTTGAGGATTACATCACGGATGTGCTCGGCAGGGACGTATTGACGTGGGACGCTTCAGCGGACGCGGTGGTATTCCGATGCGGTAAAAAGGACCATGCCGTCGCCACGGGCGACCTTGGCACTCTCGTCTTCGGCGTGGTACCGCCCGATCAGGATCCCATCGAGACGATACCGCCCGGACTGCTCAGGACCGCGCTGGCGCGCGTATTCCCCGTCCAATTGCCCTGGTACGGATTCAATTTCGTTTGACGAGCCGCGTCGGGCGAAGCGCGACGATCTACGGACCGTAGATTCCCAGCCGCCCCGGCCGCACCACTCGCGCCGCCCGCGCTTCCGCCCCGCGCCGGTCCGGCGACCCATCACTCCAGTAGTTTCATCTTCAGATGCGAAGGCGCGCTCCGAGAGAAGTATATCCGGTGCGTGGCCGCCTGGTAGTCCTCTTCCTTCGCTTCGTAGATACTCGGCACCCAGGTCTGGGGATTGCGGTCCACCATGGGGAACCAACTGCTCTGCACCTGCACCATCATGCGGTGCCCCGCCTTAAAAGTGTGGGCGACGTCCTGCATGTCGAATTCGATTCGCGTGACGTTGCCCGGCCGCATGGGCTCAGGATGGGTGAAACTGTTCCGGTACCGTGCCCGCATGACCTCGCCTCGCACCATGAGCTGGAAACCTCCCATCTTCACATTCATGGGGTTCTCGCCCACGTAGCTCGCCGTATCGGGATACACGTCGATCAGCTTGACGATGAAATCCGCGTCTTCCCCCGTCGTGACCACGTAGAGGTTGGCGAACAGGTCGCCGGCCACGGTGACGTCCTCCTGCAGCACGCCGGACTCGAAGACCAGCACGTCGGTCCGAGTTGCCGCGAACCGCTGGTCCTGGATGAGGTACCGGTCGTCCCGGTTGATGACGACCTGGGAGGTGTGGGGCACGGGTTTCGCGGGATCGCTGACGTACTCGGCATAGTCGTCCGCGCCCGTCGGCCGGTCGAAGGACAGTCCGCCGCCGGGCGCCAGGTAGAGGTTCGCTTCGCGCGCCTCCCTGGGCGGCCAGCGGTCGAAGGCGTGCCACTCGTTCGAACCCGTGACGAAGATGCTGGCTTCAGGCAACTCCGGATCGGGACCGTCCTTCAGGTAGTGGTTGAAGAAGGGCAGTTCGATGGTTTCCCGGTAGTGCGCCGCCGTGGGCTGTTCGAAATAGATGTCCTGGTACCGCAGGCCGCTGCCCCGCGCCCACCCGCCGTGCCACCACGGACCCATAACGAGGTGGTTCACGAGGCCCGGGTTGTTGTTCTCCACGGCGGCGTACGTCTTCAGCGGGCCGTACAGGTCCTGGGCGTCGAAGAACCCGCCCACCACGAGCACCGCCGGCTTCACGTCTTTCAGGTGGGGCAGCGGTGTGCGGGCCTGCCAGAATTCGTCGTAGTCCGGATGCTCCATCATGGCGTTCCAGATCTTGTTCTCCCCGTGCAGGTATTTCTCGTTGACGTTAGACAGCGGACCGAGATCCAGGTACCACTGGTAGCCGTCCGGCGTGCCGTAGTCCCGGAATCCCGTGGCTCGCCGGGTCGTGGGCTCGGGACGCGGCTGGCCGTAGAAGGACAGGAAACTGAAGCTCGCCTGCAACTGGAACGCGCCGTTGTGGTGACGGTCGTCGCCGATCCACCAGTCGGTCACCGGCGCCTGGGGCGAAACGATCTTCACGGCGGGATGGGCGTCGATCAGGGCGTGGGTGGCGTAGAAACCCGGCGCCGAAATGCCCCATACGCCCACGCGGCCGTTGTGATTGGGCACGTTTTCAAGGAGCCAGGAGACCGTATCGTAGGTATCGGTGCTCTCGTCGATGTCGGTGTCCGATGTCTTGTCCGGATTATGGGGGCGCACGGCCTCGAATTCCCCTTCCGACATCATGCGGCCGCGCACGTCCTGGTAGACGATGACGTACCCGTCGCGGGCGAACAGCATGGACGGACCGATCTGCGTCCTGTACGCCGCCCCGTAGGGCGCCACGCTGTAGGGCGTGCGCTGCAGCAGGATGGGATAGGTCCGTGAATCGTCCTTGGGCACGTAAATGGAAGTGAACAGCCGGGCCCCGTCGCGCATGGACACGTGGCGTTCCATCTTGTTATAATGCTCCGCGATGTAACGCGCGTCGGCGTTGGACTGGCCGATGACGGTGCCAGGCAGGAGCAAAAGGGCCAGCAATCCGATGAGTAAGACGGGACAGGGTACGGTTTTCATGAGGGGAACTCCTGCAGGAATCATGGATTCAGTTAAACCGGGACACCGGAAATATGGAGGGATTCCGCGGGAAGATCAAGGACGGCCCTTGTCCGTCAGCCGCTCGTAGGCGTCTACGACCTCGATGAAGGCGTCGTGGTCGCCGCCGTGGTCGGGGTGGTGGACCTGGGCCAGTTCCCGGTACCGTTGCTTGATGTCCTGGAGCGTCGCGTAGGGCGGCAGGCCGAGGAGGGAAAGCAGTCCCGGGTCGTAGGCGTCGGCCATGGAGAGGCCGTGTTCCTTGAAATACTGGAAGTAAACGCGGTAGAAGAAGGCCTCGTAGACTATTTTAAGCTCGTCGTGGTTCATATTCGCCAGCCGTTTCAGGGGATAGGCGACCCGGTCGTCGTCCGCGGTCCGCGTGGAGAAGAAGGCGTTCCAGACCAGCGTCTGGTGGTCCTCCTGCGGACGTGTCCTGAACCGGATGCGACACTCGGTCTGTTTGAGCTGACGCAGCTTGCGTTTCAGCTGGGGAATGGTCATGGCGTGGTCCGTAGAGCGTAAGCCGAGTAAGGCTGTTTCTAGTCGACAAATCTAACAAAGTCAACTATTTTGCGCTCCAGAAGTGTGTTTCTCCGGAGTCAAAAACCCGACTTCATGCAGAATCGATATCCCATGCCTGACTACGTGACACACAAAGCCATTGCACTTGTGCTTCGACCGGATAGTGCGGGGTACAGTCTCCTTGCATTGTCGGGTTATGCTCCTAGCACGTAAAACCCGTCTCCCTTGCGTTTTCCGGGCGGGAACCTGGATCCCGGAGAAACGCCCGAGGAAGCAATGTACCGGGAACTGTTTGAAGAGTCAGGCTTGGGACCACTGAAACTACTGCGCAAACTAGGCGTGCACCGTTACTACAAAGAGTTCATTCGGTCACAAGTCGAAAGACACGACTTTCTACTTCTCGCTCCGAACCATACTCCAGATCAATGGTCTCACAGGGTCACAGGAGGAGATGGCGACATCAAATGTATCTTCTCATACCGGTGGTTACAGAAAGACGAATTTGACCTACTATCTGATGAACTCACCACTTTTGTCACACTGGAACACATACCCGAACTGTTCAATGGCAAGACTCCTAGGTCATCTCATAAATAAGAGTCAGCCGTTGAGGACATAGGCTAGTTCAGCATAGACGGCAGATTCTCCATCGACTCCGCACGGGGCAGGGGATGGTCCCAGGGCCACCCCACTTCCTGTCGCAGGTACCAGGCCGCCTGGATCGCCGTCATGCCGGCGGCTGCCGCGCCGCGCAGTTCGTCAAAGCCACCATCTCCGACGAAATACGCATCGGACGGCCGGACACCCATGCGCGCGCAGGCGAGATCGTAGATCTTCCTGTCCGGCTTCATCAATCCGACTTCACAGGAAAAAACGACTTCGTCCACGTGATCCCGAAGCGGACAGGCGTTCCATGCCAGCGCTTCCCAGGGCATGGCGTTGCTGATGATTCCGATATCGAGCCCCAGGGCCCTGACTTCGCCCAGCATCTCGAACACTCCGGGATCCACTTCGGATAAGACTCGGCTCTTCCACTGTTCGTAATCCCGGGCGATTTCGCCGAGTTCCCGGTCCGAGACCGGCGAGCCGACTTCATCCCGCATGTGCAGGAACTTGGCGAGGCAGTTCGAAAACTCGCCGGTCATCACACGCTCGCCGAAATCGTCCCACCACTGCACCACCCGGTCCTGCGTGGTACGCAGTTTCACGTAGTTCGGGGATCTCGAACGAAAGGCGCTTTTCGTCTTCTCGGTGATCAGCGTTTCGAATAAATCGAAGAAAACGACTTTCATCGCGCCTCGTATTCAGGTGATCTATCAGGTGATCCCGAACTCCTGTATGGACTGGATGGCGGACATGTCGTGCACGCCGCTGTCGTCGAGGGACACGTTGGACTGCAGTTCCAGGACGGCGTCCCGGTGCAACGCCTCGATCGTGGCGCAACCCGCCGTGGCCATGCCCGACTTGAGCATCTGCATGACGATGGGCAGCTTGTCGTAGACCGACCCCGCATGGGGCACCTGGCCCACGATGCCTTCCTCGAAGAAGGTGCTGGCGAGCTGCGCGTAGCGCCGGTTGTTGAAGGCCTTCCGGCTGCCTTCCATCCAGTATTCCTTGACCAGGTCCCCGGCCGCGTTGCGGACTAGTTCGCCGTGGCTCTCGGTGAACCGTGCCAGGAGGTTGCCCATCATCAGCGTATCGGCGCCCAGTGAAAGGGCGATGAGCATGTCCGCGGGACCCTGGATGCTGCCGTCCGCCACGAGGGGGAGATAGTCGCCCGATGTCTTTGCCCGTGCGTCGCGGGCCGCGGCGACTTCCCGGATGGAGGTGGCCTGTCCGCGGCCGGTGGCCTTCACCATCTGCGTCGTGCAGCCCGACGCGATGCCCATGCCGATCTTGACGGCGTCCGCGCCGCAACCGGCCAGGTAATCAAAGCCTTCCCGCGTCACCACGTTCCCGGCGATCACCGGGATGTCGTAGTGGGACTTGATCCATTTCAAAGTCTCGCCCTGGTACTCGGTATGGCCGTCGGAGGCGTCGATGACGATCACGTCCGCCTGGTGCTCGACCAGTGCCTCCACCCGTTCCCGGTCCTCGGGATGGGTCGATACGGCGGCGCCTACCACGAGGCGCTTCTGTGCGTCCTCCGTGGAATGGGGATGGCGGATGTGCTTGTCGAGGTCCCGCTTGAACACCACCGAAACCAGCGTCCCTTCGGAAGAAACCATGGGCAGGAACCCGCGGCCGTACTCGATCATCCGCGTGTTCGCCGTCTTCAGGTCGTCCTCCTCGGCGCCGGTCTGCACGTCGGTCTTCATGCGATCGCCCACCCGCAAGCCATGATCGTACCGCTCGTCGAAGTCCTTGTCCGTGATCACGCCCACCAGCTTGCCGTGGAATACGCCCGTATCCGTCACCGGGAAGGTGTGGTAGCCGGTATCGTTCATGATGCCGATCACCTCGCCGATGGACTGTTCCGGCGACAGCGTGACGATATCGGTCTGAAACCCGGCCTTGAACCGCTTCACCGCGTCGATCTTGCCGCACTGTTCCTCGATGGTCTGGCTCACGGCGAACACGCCCATGCCGCCCAGTTGGGCCATGGCGATGGCCATCTCCACGCTGGTGACCGCCTGCATGGCCGCACTGAGGAAAGGCGTGCGCAGCTCCAGATAGCCGTCCCCCTGCCGGCAGAGGCGCGTCTCCAGCGACACGAGCTGGGCGTTCGCGTCGGCCTGCGTAAGGCGTGGCAAAATACGGTATTCCTTTAGACTGTGAGAAACGGTAGAGGCTATCTGCGCCATTTATGTCCTCCGTGGGAAGCCGTTTGAGGATCCATTTCCCCGTTTGGAATCCCGGTGCGGTGATCCGAGGTTGTGCTAATCCATTTTCACGTCAATCGACGGCTCTAGATACCTGACAAAGGCACGTCCACATTCGAGTCATTCAATATACATCATTCCGCCGATTTTGCCTTGACATAATACCGGGTTTGATATATTAGTCAAATTAATAATTTAAATACGCGCTATTACGTGGATGAATAAATGAACCTGTCCTACGATCAAGCCGTCGCCTTTCACGCCGTGGCCCGTCACGGAAGCTTTTCTCTGGCGGCAAAAGCCCTCTTCCGGTCCCAGTCCGCCGTGAGCATCCAGGTGGCCAAGCTCGAGGGCGAAATCGGCCAGCCGCTTTTCCACCGGACGACCCGTCATCTCGCGCTCACCGAGGCCGGCAAGGTGCTGCTCAAGTACGTGAGCGAGATGGAAGGGCTGATGAAAGAGGCCGTGCAAGAACTGGAAGACCTGGACCGGCTCGAGGCCGGCCGTCTCGTGCTTTGCACGTCCGACACCACGGGCTGCTACCGCCTGCCGGCCATCCTTAAATCCTTTCAGGACCGTTATCCCGGCATCGACATTGTCGTGAAGAACGCCACGTCGCTGCGGACTATCCAGGCCGTGGTCGACGGCGAGGTGGATCTCGGCGTGGTCACGCTGGCCTACCTGCCCCGGGAGATCGAGTCGATCCCGCTGTTCTCCCGCCACGACGTGCTGATCACGCCGCCGGACCATCCCCTGGCGAAACGGCGGACCGTGCATCTCAAGGACATGGAGCAGTACCCGCTGATCCTGCTCGACCAGCACTGCGCTTCGCGGCGGTTGATCGACGATTTGTGCGAGAAATCGCGGGTACAGCTCGACGTCGCCATGGAGCTCAGTTCGATCGAGGTAATCAAGCACTTCGTACGGATCGAAGCGGGCCTGTCCATCGTCCCTTCCATAGCCATCCAGGAGGAACTGGAAAACGGCACGCTCGCGCAGGTCACGATCGGGGATTTTCGAAACCGCCCCCGCCAGAAAATGGGGGCGGTCTACCTTAAGGGCCGGTATCTGTCCAGGGCGGCCCGCAGTTTCCTGGAGGCCCTGCAGGCTTACTTCAGGCCGGGGCGCAGGAAGATCGCGGCGGACCGGGGCAAGCCGGCGGCCTGATCGGGCGGACAGTTTCGGTGGCTCATCGGTAGCCCGATCAGGGTCGAAACCGGAAACTTCCCGTGCCCCACAGCGTCTAACCAATGTGAGTGCTCAGTAGCTAGAATTTAACGTACAGTATCTGCCACGCTTTGAAACTAACGAGGATGACAAGCGGTCGTACCGCGGGAAGGTCGGCTGATTTTGATCCAGACGGTTACGAACGATCTGTTGTTGTTGATTCAGCCACACCTGGCCCCTCTACTCGCCATTTGCGGAATCCTGGTAATCTGCTACGGGCTTTTTCGATTAGCACGCTCCCCACGCCGTGGCGGCGGCAGCGCGACCGTTTTCTTCGTGGGTACGACCGACGCACTACGGAACATGGACCAGCGCACGGCGGCCGAGATCATCGTACGTCAACAGACCGGGGACCGTTTGAAGGAAGAAGAAAGAGGCGGGGCGGGTAAGTGAACGGAACCAGGAGGCGGCGGAGGGAAACTCGCCCCAATCATCCGATTCACCTGGTGGGGCATTGAGGATAAGAGTAAATTCGATATAGGTTTACAAGGAGTCATATTCCGGAGGTGCAACATGTCTCTTCCCGGCACCCAACACACTACCGCCCTTTCAGTCATGGCGGTTCTCGTTCTGCTTACCGTAGTCGGATGCGCCGCCCGCAAGCCAGCCCTGGTGGAATCCAGGGATCTGGTCGCGGTGACGGTCATGCCGGCCGGCCCCAACAACTGGCGGTACACCATCGAGACGAAAAACGCCGAGTACCTTACGAGCGTGGAGTTTATCTCCCCGGACCTGGAGGGCTGCAAGGTGCTCGCACTGCCCGAGGAAATCAAAATCATACAGCAGACCACGCCCGATGGCATCAAAGTAAACCTGTGGGGAAGCATCTATGGCGAACGGTACACCCAGTTCCGCAGCCTGCAACTGGTTCTGACCAGCGATCAGCCTAGAAGTCGGGGTGAGATAGACATCCGCGTTACCGATTTTCGAGGAAACACCACGACGATTGAATCTATTGCGGGGCCGGTCGCCGCCAGAATAGGCACGCCACGATACGCATGGCAACGTGCCTGGCGGTCTTACGAGGTTATGCCCCAGCATTTCGGCCGGTTTCCGGATAACCTCGGGGGCATCAGTTTTATAGGGAATTGATGCTTGCTGTCGGTGACGGGAGTATCAACCCACTTCCAGTACACTAACCCCTGGCAGCACCTTGCCTTCCAGCAGTTCAAGCGAAGCACCGCCGCCCGTGGATACGTGGCTCATGCGCCCGGCTAGACCAAGGGCGTTGATAGCCGCTGCCGTATCACCGCCGCCGATGATGGACACGGCTCCCCGGCCGGTTGCCTCCGCGATTGCTTGGGCGACCTCTTGAGTGCCCTCCGCGAACGCCTCGATCTCGAAGACGCCCATGGGGCCGTTCCACAGTATGGTACCCGCTTTGCCAATGGTTTCGACAAATTGACGTCGGGTTACCGGCCCGATATCGAGGCCCATCGATCCGTCGGGGATCCGGTCGACATGCAGCGGAGTCGCACCGGATTCGATTGAGTCGGCGACAATATGATCCACGGGCAGCACGATCGGTTTATCCATCTCAGCCGCCCGGTCCAGGATCTCTGCCGCGAATCCCAGTTGATCCTCCTCCAACAGGCTTCCTCCGATGGCCTCGCCATGGCTTGCGAGAAAAGTATAGGCCATGCCGCCCCCGATGATCAGGGCGTCGGCGATCTCGATGAACCGGCGTGTTGCCCCGATCTTGTCCGACACCTTGGCCCCGCCGAGCATAACAACCAGCTTCCCTTTCGGGTTTTCGATCGCTCCGGAGAGGTAGTCCAGTTCCTTCTGCATGAGGAATCCGGCCGCGCGTTCAGGCAGCAGTCGCGCAACGCCTTCGGTGGATGCGTGGGCGCGGTGGGCCGTTCCGAAGGCGTCGTTCACGTAGGCGTCCCCCAGCGCAGCCAGTTCGCGGGCGAAGTCCGGATCGTTCCGGGTCTCCCCGTCGTTAAACCGGACGTTCTCCAGCAGGAGGCATTCGCCGTTCGCCAGGTCTGCTGCGGCACGTTCCGCGACCGGTCCGACCGTCTCCCGCACGTAGCCTAACGTTTGGTCCAGGAGTCCGGACAACCGGTCCGCCACCGGCCGAACCCTCAGGTTCTCCGCGACCCCTTTTGGCCGTCCCAGATGGGTCATCAGGATGGCCCTGCCACCATGGTCCAGGATATGCCGCAGCGTGGGGAGCGACGCCCGGATGCGCGTGTCGTCGGTGATGTTGCCCGCTTCGTCAAGTGGCACGTTGTAGTCCACGCGCACGAGTACGCGCTGGCCGCGCAATTTGAGGTCGGTGAGGGAGCGGACGCTCATGGACAGGACCCATCAAAGGCCTTGCTGGGCGGGCAATGGCGTGAGATCGTGGAGTGTATGTTCACGGTCATTTTCTCGGTGGAACGGTGCATTTTCTACTTTACTTAGTTGATCGCACAGGTTATATACAGGGTTTCAACCGGAATTTGGTACAAGTGCGAATAACGGACTATCCTCTCTTTTTCCTCCTTCAAGAAACCGTGTCTGTTATTGCGAATCAACGGTATTCCAGTACTCCGGTTTGAATTGAGAAACTGGAAATCGCGTTCCCGTATTCGATTTTCGCAACCGAAAGGATGCGAAAAAGGGGCGATCTTTATATGAAAAAACCCCGGGGTCTCTACGATCCAGCCTATGAGCACGACGCGTGCGGCGTGGGTGTCGTGGCGAATCTGAGCGGCGAGAAGTCGTACGCCATCATTCGCAACGCCATCCGGGTGCTGGTCAACCTGGAGCATCGCGGCGCCTGCGGATGCGATCCCCACACGGGGGATGGCGCGGGCCTGCTGTTCCAGCTTCCCCATGACTTCTTCCAGCGGCAGTGCCGGCTCTCCGGCATTTCACTGCCGGAAGCGGGCCAGTACGCCGTGGGCATGGTGTTCCTGCCCAGGGGCGCCGAACATCGCCGGTGGTGCGAGCGGGCGATCGAGAAAACTGTCTGGGAGGAAGATCAGGTTTTCCTGGGATGGCGCGACGTGCCGGTGGATTTCAGCCAGGCCGGGGAACTGGCGACCCAGGTGTCCCCGCTGATCCGGCAGTTCTTCATCGGAAGCGGCGAACAGACGGACGACCAGGATAGATTCGAGCGCAAGCTGTACGTCATCCGCAAGGTCATCGAAAACGCCGTCGACGCGAAGCTTCCCGAGGACAACCGCGACGACTTCTACATCGCCAGCCTGTCGAGCAAGACCATCGTCTACAAGGGACTGCTTCGGGCGGACCAGCTGGACTCCTTCTACCGCGACCTGTCCGACGAGTCCATCGTCACGTCCCTGGCCCTGGTGCATTCCAGGTACAGCACCAACACGCTGGGGTCGTGGCGGCTCGCCCATCCCTACCGGCTGCTCTGCCACAACGGCGAAATCAACACGATCCGCGGGAACCAGAACTGGATGCGCGCCCGGGAGGCGCTCTTCGCGTCTCCGCTGTTCGGCGACGACATGGCCAAGCTGAGCCCGATCATTCGCGAAGGGGCCAGCGATACGGCAGGGTTCGACAATGCGCTGGAACTGCTAGTCTCCACGGGACGGTCGCTGCCCCACGCCCTCATGATGATGATCCCGGAAGCCTGGGAGAATCATGAGTCCATGTCGGACGAGAAGAAGGCCTTCTACGAATACCACGCCTGCCTAATGGAACCGTGGGACGGCCCCGCCCTCATCGCGGCATGCGACGGCGACCGCATCTGCACGACCCTGGACCGCAATGGACTGCGGCCTTTCCGGTACGTGGTGACGAAGGATGATTTCGTCGTGGGCGCGTCTGAAGCCGGCGTACTGGATATCCCGCCCGAACGGATCCTCACGCGGGGACGGCTGCAGCCCGGACGCCTGTTCCTGATCGACACGGTCCGCGGCCGCATCGTCACCGACGACGAGATCAAGCACGAGATCAGTTCGCGCAAGCCCTATCGCGCCTGGCTGGACGAGCACATGGAGAACCTGGACGACCTTCAGGAGCCGGACGACGTACCCGGACTCGACCTGGCGACGCTGGAAGAACGGCAACGGGCCTTCGGATACACCAGCGAGGAGCTGAAGATCCTCATCGGCCCAATGGCGGCCCATGGGTACGAACCCGTGGGGTCCATGGGCAACGACGCGCCGATCGCCGTCCTGTCCAACAAGCCGCAACTACTGTTCCACTACTTCAAGCAGCTGTTTGCCCAGGTCACCAATCCTCCCCTGGACGCCATCCGCGAAGAACTGGTCACGTCCGTGGACACCTCGATCGGGCCCGAGCAGGACCTCTTCGCCGAAACGCCCGATCACTGCCGGCAACTCCGGATCCCCCGCCCCGTGCTGTCCAACGGGGAACTAGCCCGCATCCGGGCGCTCGACCTTCCCGGGCTGAAATCGGAGACGCTACCGGCCGTGTTCCGGCGGTCGGCCGGGGTCGCGGGAACAGATGAGTCTGCGGGACCAGGCGGGGCCGCGTCGGCCGGCGATCCAACGGAAACTGCCAGGTCCGCGTCCGCCGGCACCCTCGAGGAGGCCGTGGACGAGCTCTGCTTCGAGGCGGGCCGGGCCATCCGGGAACGGGGCGCGACGCTGCTCATCCTTTCGGACCGGAAAGTCGGACCGGACTGGGTCCAGATCCCTAGTCTGATCGCCACTGCCGCTGTGCACCATTATCTCATACGGGAAGGACTGCGGACCAGCGCGGCTATCGTCGTGGAATCGGGCGAACCGCGGGAGGTCATGCACTTCTGCCTGCTCATCGGCTACGGGGCCAATGCCATCAATCCCTACCTGACCCTCGAAACGGTGGAATGGATGAGCATCGACGGTCTGATCGATCCGCCGGCCAGCACGGTCAGCCCGGCCAGCGCGGCCAGCCCGGTCGGCCCAGGCGGTCCAGGCGGCGCGGACAAGGCGCGGAAGAACCTGATCAATGCCCTGTGCAAGGGCGTCCTGAAGACCATGTCCAAGATGGGCATCTCCACCATCAAGTCCTATCACGGCGCGCAGATCTTCGAGGCCATCGGCCTGAAGCAGTCGGTCATCGACAAGTACTTCACGTGGACCGCGTCCCGCATCGAGGGCATCGGCTTGCCCGAGATCGAAGCCGAGTACCGCCAGCATCATCACCACGGCTATCCCGAACGTCCCGTGGCGAACGGCCATACGCTGGACGTGGGGGGCTACTACCAGTGGCGGAGCGACGGCGAGCACCACCTCTTCAACCCCCAGACCATCGCGCTCCTGCAGACGTCGACGCGCACCGGCGATTATGAACTCTTCCGCCAGTACACGGACCAGATCGACGATCAGACGCGCCTGCTGGGCACGCTGCGCGGCCTGTTCGACTACAGGCAGGTGCAACCACCGGTGCCGATCGAGGAAGTGGAGCCGGCCTCGGAGATCGTCAAGCGCTTCTCCACCGGCGCCATGTCCTACGGCTCCATCAGCAAGGAAGCCCACGAGACGCTGGCCATCGCCATGAACCGCATCGGCGGCCGGAGCAATTCCGGCGAGGGGGGCGAGGACCCGGACCGCTACTATCCGGATGATAACGGCGACTGGCGGAACAGTGCCATCAAGCAGGTGGCCTCGGGCCGGTTCGGGGTGACGAGCAACTACCTGGTCAACGCCACGGACCTGCAGATCAAGATGGCCCAGGGCGCGAAGCCCGGGGAAGGCGGTCAGTTGCCGGGCCACAAGGTCTTCGAAGAGATCGCGCGCGTGCGGAAGTCCACTCCCGGCGTGGGGCTCATCTCGCCGCCGCCCCATCACGACATCTATTCCATTGAGGACCTGGCACAGCTGATCCACGACCTGAAGAGCGCCAACGACCGGGCCCGCATCCACGTCAAGCTCGTGGCCGAGGTGGGCGTGGGCACCGTGGCGGCCGGCGTGTCCAAGGGCAAGGCCGACGTGGTCCTCATCAGCGGGTACGACGGCGGCACCGGCGCCTCGCCGGAATCGTCCATGAAGCACGCGGGCGTGCCGTGGGAGCTGGGCGTCGCCGAGACGCAGCAGGTGCTGGTCCAGAACGACCTGCGGGGCCGCATCGTGGTGCAGACCGACGGCCAGCTCAAGACGGGCCGCGACGTGGTCATGGCCTGCATGCTGGGCGCCGAGGAGTTCGGCTTCGCCACGGCCGCCCTGGTGGTGAGCGGCTGCATCATGCTCCGCAAGTGCCATCTGAACACCTGCTCCGTGGGCGTGGCTACGCAGGACGAGGAGCTGCGCAAGCGCTTCACGGGCAAGCCCGAGCACGTCATCAACTTCATGATGTTCATCGCCGAGCAGATGCGGGAGCAGATGGCCCAGCTGGGCTTCCGTACGGTGAACGAGATGGTGGGGCGCACCGACTGCCTGGATACGCGCAAGGCCATCGACCACTGGAAGGCGAAGGGCCTGGACTTCACCCGGATGCTCGCGCCCGTGGAGGCCCCCGACCGCGTGGCCCGCTACTGCTGCGAAAGCCAGGACCACGGCCTGGAGAAGAAGCTCGACCAGCGGCTCATCGAATTGTCCACGGAGGCCCTGGAGGACCGCCAACCGGTCGCGCTGCGGCACGCGATCCACAATATCGACCGGACGACGGGCGCCATGCTCAGCGCGGAGGTATCGCGCAGGCACGGCGAGGAAGGCCTCCCGGAAAATACGATCCGGGTCCGGCTGCACGGCTCGGCTGGCCAGAGTTTCGGCGCCTTCCTGGCGCCGGGCATCACCTTCCTCCTGGAAGGCGAATCGAACGACTACACGGGCAAGGGACTGTCCGGCGGCATCATGGCCGTTTTCCCGCCCGAGAACGCGAGCTTCGTGCCCACCGAGAACGTGATTATCGGCAACGTGGCCCTCTACGGCGCCACCGGAGGGCAGGCCTATTTCCGCGGCCGGGCCGGGGAACGGTTCGCCGTGCGGAACAGCGGCGCCGAGACCGTGGTCGAAGGCGTCGGCGACCACGGCTGCGAATACATGACCGGCGGCCGCGTGGTCGTCATCGGTCCGGTGGGACGCAACTTCGCCGCGGGCATGAGCGGCGGTGTGGCCTACGTCCTCGACGAGAAGGGCGTCTTCCCCGGGCTGTGCAACCAGGAGATGGTGGACCTGGAACCGCTGATCGAGGAAGAGGACGTCGCCGAGGTGCGGCGGCTGATCGAGGCCCACGTGCGCTATACCGGCAGCGACCGGGGCGAGGACGTGCTGGCCCGGTGGTCCGAACTCCGGGACACCTTCGTCAAGATCATGCCCGTCGACTACCGCCGAGCACTCAAGGAAATGGCGGAACGGGCGGCGCAGGAAGCCGAGACCAACGGACATCCCGCCGAGACGGTGCCCGAAGCGGTCCCCGTGGGCGTCAACGGCGGCAAGGGATAACTTTCAACAGACGGATTTATGGGTAAAACAACCGGCTTCATGGAGTACGAGCGGGGGACGGCAGGTTATAGGGATCCCCACGAACGTGTCGGCGACTGGGAAGAGTTCGTCCTGCCCATGGCGGAAGATTCGCTGCGGGAGCAGGGCGCCCGCTGCATGGACTGCGGCATTCCCTTCTGCCACACCGGGGTTCCGATGGGCAAGGGACCCGGCGCGTCGGGCTGCCCCCTGAACAACCTCATTCCCGACTGGAACGACCTGGTCTACCGGAACCACTGGAAGGAAGCCCTCCAGCAGCTGCACAAGACCAACAATTTCCCCGAGTTCACCGGGCGTGTCTGCCCCGCGCCCTGCGAGGGATCCTGCGTCCTGGGCATCAACTCCGATCCGGTGACCATCAAGAGCATCGAGTGCGCCATCGTGGACCGCGGATTCGAGGAAGGCTGGATCCAGCCGGAGCCGCCGCCGAATCGCACCGGAAAGAAGGTGGCCGTCATCGGGTCCGGGCCCGCCGGCCTGGCCTGCGCCGCCCAGCTCAACCGCGCCGGCCACCACGTGAAGGTCTACGAACGGGCCGACCGGCCGGGCGGACTGCTCATGTACGGCATCCCGAACATGAAGCTCGACAAGGAAAAGGTCGTCCAACGCCGTCTCGACCAGATGTCGGCCGAGGGCGTCGAGTTCGTGACCGGTGTCGAAATCGGGAAAGACGTGCCCGCGGCGGATCTGGGCAGCGAAAACGACGCCGTGGTGATCTGCACCGGCGCCACCAAACCCAACGACTTCGTGCGCAACGCGCCGGGCCGCGGCCTGGACGGCGTCCATTTCGCCATGGAATTCCTCCACGCGAACACGAAGAGCCTGCTGGACTCGGGTCACGAGGACGGCAACTACATCTCGGCCAAGGACAAGCACGTGATCGTACTGGGCGGCGGCGATACGGGCACCGACTGCGTGGGTACGGCTATCCGCCACGGCTGCAGGACGATGAACCAGTTCGACGTGATCCCCAAACCGCCTCCCGAACGTGCGCCGAACAACCCCTGGCCCCAGTGGCCGGTGGTCTACAAGCTCGACTACGGCCAGGAAGAAGGCAAGGCCCTCTTCGGCGCCGACCCCCGGCGCTACGACACCAGCACCGTCGAGTTCATCGACGACGGCCAGGGCCGGGTCAAGGCCCTGCGCACCATCGACCTCGACTGGTCGGTCCCCAGCAATGGCGCGCCCTTCAGCCCGAAGAAGGGCACGGAGCAGGAGTGGCCCGCCGACCTCGTCCTCCTGGCGATGGGCTTCTCCGGTCCGGAAGATCCGGTGATCGAGCAGCTCGAAGTGGAACGGGACGCCCGGTCAAATGCCCAGGCCGAATACGGGAAGTACGCCACGAGCGTGGAGAACGTCTTCGCGGCCGGCGACGCCCGCCGCGGCCAAAGCCTCGTAGTCTGGGCCATCCACGAAGGCCGGGGCGCCGCCCGGGAAGTGGACCGCTACCTCATGGGGAGCACGGACCTGCCTTAGGCGGACCTACCGTAGGCCCCATAGTCACGCCGACTTCCTCGACCTCTCCTGCAGATCGTACAGCGACGCGACCTCGTCTTCATAGCGCGGAATGGGGAAATCCGCCATGGTGAAGCGGGCCTGTGAAGCCCGTTCGCCGCGGACCAGCCGGCTGTGCGCCTCGACCTTGTCCGACAT
Source organism: Gemmatimonadota bacterium (assembly GCA_009838645.1). NCBI lineage: Bacteria > Pseudomonadati > Gemmatimonadota > Gemmatimonadota bacterium. The sequence continues at coordinate 85,117 of VXRC01000024.1, forward strand.
GACCCCGCAGTGGATGGGGAAGGCGTCGGCCGCGCGGTAGCTGAGGATGAGCGTCTTCCGCGGCCGGTCCGACGAGTTGATGGCCGAAGCGTGGGGCGTCATGGCGCTCATGAAGATCGCCGTGCCCCCGGTGCCTTCCAGCAGCACGGCCTCGGTATCGTCCACTTCCTCCGTGACCTTGCCCCGGAAGAATCCCTCGGTGCTGTGGCTCATCAGCGCTTCCGTGTGGCGCCGGGGAATGACCTTCAGGCAGCCGTTCTCCTCGGAGGTGTCGTCGAGGTAGAAGAGGATGGACACAGAATCGCGGTTGGTCAGGGGGTAGTAGGACAGGTCCTGGTGCCACTCCACGATGGACCCGATGTTCTGGGGTTTCATGTTGATCTTGCTGTAGTGGAAGAGCAGGTTCGGGCCGAACAGCTGTTCGACGCAGTCCAGCAGGGCGGTCGATTCCGAGAAATCCCGGAAGGGCTGATAGTAGGTGCACGGTTCATAGATACGCCGCACCAATGTGCCGTCCGGTTCCTGGTTCGGTTCCATCTCCATGCGCGCGGCGTCGTGATTCGCCTTCGTGTTTCCTTCCGATGCCCGGTCTATTTCCGACTTCAAGGCTGCGAGGTCCTCACCTGATATGAAATCCGGGTAGACGACGTATCCCTCGCGGTTGTAATGATCGATTTGATCCGGGGTGAACATGCTTAGTCTCCGGGGGCTTCGTGGGAGTTTTTGGCTGGTCGATTATGAGGAGGAAGGTAGGCGGACAGGGGAGGAGCGTCAAGGCCGAAACGGCTCATGGCACCAGCCACCCAGGCACATTCGAGATGCCCGCCAAACGGCGCACCATCTGCCGCCGCGAGATGGCCACGGTCGCACGGGAGCGCTGCTCGGTGACCGCCCCATCGATTTCCCTGGCCGCCCGAAGGCCAGACTCGAGGGCGCGCTGCATCCACCCCCGATGCCCCGAGGCATGCTCGCCGGCGAAGTGAATGGGGCCCTCGGGCGATGCCAGTTCAGGATGCTCCGAGAACGGAGGATTGTAATTGGCGAAGGCCGCCCCGATCCAGGGCTGATGCTCCCACGCGAAGTGGGTACCATGTTCCGCCACCTCGCGCGTACCGGGGAACAGGTTATTGAAGCGACCGATGAAGCCGGGCACGATGGCACCGGGAGAGGTCGCCGCGATCCTGCGTGCCAATTCTCCAAACATATAGGACATCAGAATACCCCGAGGCCCCTCCTGGTTCCAGGTGGGATGCCAGAACTCCGAGTATCCCTCCGAGAACGTCAACCCCCATCCGTTCAAGCCGTCGCCCTCCCAGATTCGCTGCGCATACTGGACGTAAACCCGGGTGACGTCCTGGTAGGATGTGGCTTCGAAGGCCGCTTGCTTCGATGCCGAGAGGACGGGGTCAAACTCGATCTTGTCGATGACCGGGAGGGGGACCGTGCAGATGAGTTTGCGGCCCCGCAGTTCCTTCGCGGCGGGTCCGTAGGTGGCCCCCACCCCGCTCTCGTCCCGGACTACTTTCGTCACCGGCAAGCCGGTCCGCACGCGGTCTCCGAGCGCTTCGGCAAAGGCCATCGGCAAGGCATCGATCCCGGCCGGAATCTTGAGCCATGCGTCCCGACCCCCACTGAGGAACACGGCCGGTGTCTGCCGCTGGCGGACCCCCTGATTGGAGACGACGAGGTACTCACCCTCCTGGGTATAGAAGGGCGATGTCTCGATGCCGAAGTGATTGATGTAACCGAGCGTCAGATCGTGGGAGGGCGGGATGCGGGCCGGACCGGTTTCGGCGATGAGCCCGTCGTCGAAGGGCTCGCGAAGTGTCTGTGCCCGGCCCCCGATTACGTTTGATGCTTCCAGGACCTGGACGTTGTGCCCTGTCCGGACCAACTCGTACGCGGCGACCAGCCCCGACAGACCGCCGCCCACCACGATCACGTCGACCCGTTCTTCAGGTGGCGCCGGTGTCGGCGACGTCGGTTCGGGCGGCGCCTCGGTCGGGTCACTTTCGTCGGGGCCCATGACGTTGTCCGAGCAGGCGGTGCCCAGGACTAGAGGAACCAGGGCAGTGCCGCTCCGGGCGAGAAAGTTCCGGCGGCTGAGCGAATTCTTTTTCTTGTTGGCCGTCATCTAGTCGGAAGTCATCGGTATTCGGTCACCATTTGGCGAAGGTTCATGATAGATGGTCGGCCGTCGGCGGACGGTAGGTGTAAAGTCCGCGCGGCTTGGACTGGCCGGATCGTGCGTTGGCGCTTCGCGCTGATTATGGAGTTTAAACGACCACTTCATTTACTTCAATGTTAAAAGTTAGTTATGTTTCATGATAGTCGTGGCTGGGAAGACGCTTGCCGCCAACGCGTCATACTGTTTCAATATAGGCAAGGGAGTCTAAACAAAACTGATGCCAACGCCATTCGTATCCAACGCCCGTATGTACGCCTTGAGCCCAGAAGCCGAGACGTTCTGGAAGGATCTCATCGCCCACATCGCCGAGGATGTCGGCACGGCAGATCCTGGAACCCTGATGCAGTGATGTGTTGCGTCAAGCGTATCGAGTTTTAGTGAAATCGCTAACCTGATGACAATTGATGACGGATATTGTACATTCCAATAAGAAATAGCAGATGAGAAACGATGGAAAATGAGCGGATTCTAGATGAATTCTAGGGTAAGATAAAAGAAGAGAAAAGACAGGATGCGGTCCGCTTTTGCAAAATACGATCGAAAAGACGATATTCGTGATTGCCGGACCGAATGGTGCGGGGAAGACGACATTTGCTACCGAATTCCTGCCCAACGAGGCTGACTGCTCCGTCTTCATAAATGCCGATTTCATCGAGCAGGGTCTGAACCCAATTCGTCCTCATCAAACAACCTTTACGGCCGGACGGTTAATGCTGAAACAGATACACGAACACGTTCGAAAAGGCGAAAGTTTCGCATTTGAGACTACACTGAGCGGACGTATCTATGCCCGCAGGATTCCTCGCTGGCGTGAACAAGGATACCGGATTCGGCTGTTCTTCTTGCGTCTTCCGAACCCGGAAGCAGCGATTGCACGCGTTGCGCAACGTGTGTCAGAAGGAGGATACGATGTGCCCGAGACCTTGATTCGTCGTCGGTTCGATGCCGGCTGGAGAAACTTTAAGAAGATATATCGAGACCTTGTAGACGAATGGGCTCTATATGATAACTCAGGCGATGAACCAAGACTACTGCAGGAGACTGTCAAAGGATGAGTTCGGGGAATCGACAACAGCCTGAAGCGCAACGCGATCCGGTTTTTATCGGTGCCGAGGCCGCCATGCATAGGGCCGCCAAACGCGCACGCATACGAGCCGAGGCCTTCGCCAGGACCACTACGGTTTCAGAGCAATCCGTGGCGGAACCTGGTGTAATGAATGCAGCATGGCCTGTTCTCTACGCGAGAAACAGGGCTCTTGACTTAATGAGCAAAGACACCGTCCTGAATATGTTCCGAACGCATAAGGCGACCCTCATGAATCTATTCGGTGTTACCAAACTCGCCCTTTTCGGTTCCTTTGCCCACGACCAGACAATTGACGGCAGCGACATCGGTGTTGTAGTACGTTTCGACTCGCGGGCGACATCGGATCGGTATCATGGTGTCCAGTTTTACCTGGAAGACCTGCTGGGTTGTCCGGTCGATCTGGTAACAGACAAAGCGTTGCGTGCGGAGATACGACCGTATGTAGAAAGGGAAATGGTCGATGTCTGAAATCCACAACGAAGCGCATTATTGCCGACTTCATATTCAGGATATGATCGACTACTGCGAGAAAATACTTACGTATACGAAGGGGCTGAAACATGAGGCGTTCAGTGCCGATACACTCGTCTATGATGCCATACTGCGCAATCTCGTACTGATCGGCGAGGCGGCAATTCATATTCCTGACGATATACGTGGTGCGCACCCCGAGATATACTGGCGCCGCTTCATAGCAACACGTCACCGTCTGGCTCACGGATACCCGGGTATAGACGTCGACGTAATCTGGGACGTCATCCGGACCGACGTACCAAATCAGCTGCCCGAACTGCGAAACCTGTTGAACGAGGTGAAAGAGGAATCCGGGTAGAGGATTTCACTTTTCAGTGTTCCGGCCGGTTATTCGCATCCTCCATGAATCAATCTTCTGCAGGTTTCCGTTCCTCGATCCATATTTAGTGACGTGTTGGTCTTCGAGATATCAGTTCTGGATGACCAATAGACACCCTGTCATAATTGCTTCCCGCATCCGTACCTTGCTTCTCCATCCTTCGCCCAATTCGAAAGTCCTTGGCCCATGCCATTCGTATCCAACGCCCGCATGTACGCCGTTAGCCCCGAGGCCGAGACGGCCTGGAAGGAACTCATCGCCCACGTCGCCGAGGATGCCGGCACGGCGTTCGATTACGTCGCCTACCCGGCGCCGCGGCCGCTCGAGGACCTCTGGCGCCGCGATGACCTCGGGTGCGTGCAGATGTGCGGATACCCGATCGCGCTCGACCTTGCCGACGTCGTGCCCCTGGCCTCGCCCATCCCCGCCGCGTCCTGGGCCGGTGGCAAAGCGCTTTCCCGGACCGACCTGATCGTGCGCGTCGATGCGCCCTTTCGCACGCTGTCCGAGACCTTTGGCGGGACCGTGGGATGGACCGTGGTCCACTCGCAGTCGGGCTTCAATGCGCTGCGCTATCATCTTCTGCCTTATCGCAAAGAGGACCGCCCGCGCCTCTACCGCCGTTCGGTCGGCCATCTCGTCACAGCCCGGCGGATCCTCGACAGCGTGGCGGACAGGAGTATCGACGTAGGGCCACTGGACGCCTACTGGCACATGTTGGTCAGGAAGTACCTGCCGGGGCTTACAGAGAAGGTCCGCATACTCGAATCGACCGAAACCGTACCGATGCCGGCATTCGTCACCGTCCCCGCGATGCCCCGGCACACGGTCGATCACCTGCGCGAGGCTTTTGCGGCAGCCCATACGCGGCCCTGGTTCGCCCCGTTCCGAGCATCGCTTCTGATCGATGGGTTTGAGCTCGTGACGCGCGAGGCGTTTCATCGTACTTTGGAATGGGCGCGGGCCGCAGAAGTCACGGGTTACCTGGAACCGGGGTGATCCCGGCCGCCGATATGCCGGCAACCGCATAGGTTCCGGCCGCCAATCAACCACGAGCAACCCACCATGAGCTACCCATTCGATCTTGGAACCTGGTCCCGCAAAATCACGACGGACTCGGATGCCGCCCAGCGCTGGTTCGACCGCGGGTTGAACTGGACTTACGGATTCAATCACGAAGAAGCGGTGGACTGCTTCAGGCGCGCGGCCGACGCGGATCCCGCCTGCGCGATGGCCTGGTGGGGGATCGCCTATGCGAACGGACCCCACTACAACCGGGCCTGGATCCGATTCACCGAAGCCGAGATCGCCCGGGTCCTGCCAGTTTGCCACGACGCGGTGACGACCGCGGTCTCGCTCGCCGGTGACGGTACGCCGGCCGAGCAGGCCCTCATCGAGGCGCTGGCAAAACGTTACCTGAATGGCGACGAGCGCGACGCGGGGGTGCTGGACGCCTGGCACCGGGACTTCGCCGATGCGATGCTCGACGCCCGTCTGGCGCATGAGGATGATCCCGACATCGCCGCCTTCTATTTCGACGCGGCGCTGAACTGCACGCCTCGTCAGCTCTGGGATCTACGCACCGGGCAACCAAACCCACGCGGCCACACGGTCGAGGTATTGCCGGTGATGAAATCCTGGATAGAACGGATCGCGCGTGAGGGGCCCGTCCATCCGGGGATCTGCCACCTGTACATCCATATGCTGGAAATGTCGCCCATGCCGGAGCAAGGGCTCAACGCGGCCGACCTGTTGCGCGGGTTGCTGCCCGACGCCGGCCACCTGGAGCACATGTCAGCGCACATCTACGTCCTTTGCGGCGACTGGGCGCAGTCGGTTGTCCAGAGCGAACGGGCAGTCGCCGCCGACGACAAGTACCTCGACTACGCCGGTGATCAGAACTTCTACACCACCATGCGGTGTCACGATCTCCATCTCTACATGTACGTGGCCATGTTTCTGGGACAGTTCGGCAAGGCCACCCATGCCGCGGAGCGGATCCGCGCGATGGCCACGCCCGAACTGATCGCCGGGAGCGCGCCATTTATGGCCTCCATCCTCGACGGCTACGCCGCCATGACTACGCACGTACTGGTTCGCTTCGGCCGCTGGCACGACCTGATCGCATCGCCCGAACCGGAGGAGCCCGATCTTCGCCCCATCGAAACCGCCATGCACGCCTACGGTCAAGGCGTGGCGCACGCCGCCCTCGGTCAGATCGAAGGGGCCGAAGCCGCCCGCGAAGAATACGATCGAGCGGTGGCCGCGATTTCCGAGGAAGCGATATTCTTGAGCAACACGGTGCGCGACATGCTCCGCATCGGCGAGGCCATGCTCGACGGCGAACTCGAATACCGCAGGGGGAACTACGACCGGGCGTTCGATAGCCTGCGTCTCGCCGTCTCGCGGGACGACGCACTCAACTACACCGAACCCTGGGCCTGGATGCATCCCCCGCGCCACGCCCTCGGCGCGCTACTCACCGAGCAGGGCGAGTTCGATGAAGCCGAAGCCGTGTATCGCGCCGACCTCGGCTATGACGGAAGCCTGCCCCGATGCTGCCAGCATCCCGACAACGTGTGGGCGCTCCAGGGGCTGGTGGAATGCGTCGAACACGCAGGAGACGCCAACGAGCTTCGGTTCCTGAGACAGCGGCTGGCGTTCGCCAAGGCCCGGGCCGACGTCCCCATAGAAACGTCCTGCTTCTGCCGGTAGGTGGCGGCAAAGGTGAGAGGGGTGAGTGGACCGGGTCTCTATTCTGATTCTGCGGAAATTACGCTATTGAGTGATTTTACTCAATACAGTAAACGGGAGAGTACTGGCTGTTGGCCGTAAGGCCGAAATCCCGGGAGCCGGCAGTTCTCTCCTACAGTCGTTATGGACCTATAATCTCGCAAAGTCCTTCTATGATCCTATCCAATTCGTCACCGGTGGCATGGCCCAACCTGCTACCGATTCTCTGTGTTGAAAGGGTTCGGACCTGGCCGATCTTAACCCACGACTGTTTTGGAAGATCTGCCGAATTGAGCGAAAGGGTCAGCGGGAAACCGGCACGTTGAGGCTGACTCGTAATCGCCATGGAAATTACCGTCTCGGTTCGCTGATTAAAAATCTCGTGGCTCAAGATTAGAACAGGCCGTCGTACAGCTTGCTCCCGGCCACGTGTGGGACTCAAATTCGCCCAGCGGATTTCACCCCTCAATATTCGGGCCAATTATCCGCATCCTCCTCTATTCCTTCTTCAGCCAGTTCCCGTTCCTCTACCGGGTCCAGTTTCGCACATTCCCGCGCCAGCCTTCCCCGCTTGAGACGATCCAGCTTCTCCGACACGGCTTCCTCAATCGCCTGACTTCTGTTTTTATATGACTGCTGCATGATTAGATAGTCGAGTTGCCTGACGATTTCCTCGTCCAGCGTTATCGCGATTTTGGATTTCATAACTTAATCCTCCTGGTATGATAATATGTCATACCTTCTGATTGTCAAGTGCGATACCAGGTTTTATTCGGATGACGTTAGGATTTTGCAGACGACCCAGTTGTGTCAACTTCCGCGGGTCTGACGATAAGGTGTGATTGACGATGAGGTGTGAATATGGAATGCTTGCCCAGGGTACCGAAATCGGTGTAGGTTTTAGAAGAAAGTCGACCCGTCGAGTTCGGAGCCTGACACCATGCGCATCTGGGACCTTCCCCCCGAAATCCTGTGCCGACAGCACCTCCTCGGTGAGCACCGGGAGTTGCACGGGCTATGGAACGTCATAACGCTGGGGAAAACAGGATACCGGAAGCATCCGGAGACGAAACGTTGGGTCGGCCGACTCGCGGCGCTGTACGACCGGCACGAAGCATTGGTTGCGGAGATGCAACGGCGGGGTTACCGGCACAATACACCGCTGGATGGTACGCTTGCCGATGGCCGGAAGGAGCAGGATGTTCTGATCGACAGCCTGGATGAACAGATCCAGATGTTGACCGAGAAGCCTTGTCCGTGCCCGATGGCGCCCTGGCCATAGGATATAACGCCGCCTTATTCCGCCCCTTCACTCGTTCTCCGTTACGTTTTGCGTCCTCTTCTAGATTTTCAGTGTCTATACGGACTCCCAATCCTCGTTCTCCAACGCCCTTCGTACTGCATCGGCCATACCCCTCGGGCGGATGGGGAATACTTCCAGAGCAGACTCGTCGACAACGACCGTTTCGTTCCGGAGGCTTTCGACGAGTTTTCGTCCGACCCGCGCGTAGACGGGTGTGAACAGGCCGAGCCACAGGCTGGAGAGGCGGGGTGAAAGGACAGGCACGGAGATCAGCATGCGCTTCAAGCCGCGCAGCCGGGCGTATTCCGTCATGAGATCCCGGTAGGAGGCGCGGTCCGGTCCACCGATTTCGAATACCTGACCGCGGTCAGAGTCCGTGCTGGAAATATCGAGTGCGGCGGCCAGGTAGTCGAGAACGTCATCGATGGCAATGGGCTGACACTGGGTATGTACCCATTTTGGAGTCAACATCACCGGGAGTTTTTCGACAAGGGCCCGGATTAATTCAAACGATAGACTGCCGGAGCCGATGATGATGGATGCCCTGAATTCGATCGTCGGCACGCCGGAGTTTCGAAGGATTTCCCCGACTTCCCGCCTGCTTGCCAGGTGGCCGGACAGTGGCCGTCCATTGCCCAGGCCGCCAAGGTAAACGATTCGCCCTACCCCGGCCGCAAATGCCGCCGCCGCAAAGTTTGTCGCGGCCTTTCGATCTTCCAGTGCGAAGTCACCGCCGGACGCCATGGAATGGACCAGGTAGTAGGCCGTCGATACGCCTCGCAGGGCATCCGGCAGTGTTGCCGGCCGCAGCAGGTCGCCGCCTGCTACATCGACATCGTTCGCTGCCAACGAGGACAACGCATCCGGGCGTCGAACGAGACAACGCACCCGATGTGATCCGTTTACCAGACGCCGAAGCAACCGGCTCCCGATGTACCCCGTGGCTCCGGTGATGAGGACTGTCTCTGGCTGCGATGAATTCGTCGGCTGGGACCCGGTCATGCACCCTCTGTCCAGAAACGAGATGAGCAGGCCTTCAAAACCCACGCCAGCCCGGCATGTCGGCCGCCTGCCGGATCCACCTCGCCATCTGCTCTGTATCGAGTTCATCCTCGTAGATGTCGATCCAGCGCGAGTCCCTGTCCTTGCCCGAACCGGGAGGAACGGGTCTCAGTGCCGCGCCCTGGAAGAACGTCACCTTCACGTAGCGGGTGAATACGTGGTAACTCAGGAACCAGCCCTGGTCCTCGATGCCGTAGAAGGGCGAGTTCCATCGTACGGCCTTGCGCACGCCGGGTACGGTGCGGACGATGAGTTCGTCGAGGCGGCGTCCCACGTCGCTCTTCCAGCCCGGCATGGCCGCGATGTAGGCCTGCACGGGGGCGTCTCCGTCGGCCTTCGCGATTTGAGGGTTGCCGCCCGAGAGGAGGACCGGCTTCGGGCCAGCCTCTTTTGCGACGGCCTTCACTACCGCCTTCGCCGGTTTCCCGGCCGTCTTGCCTTCCATGATGTTCACTCCAGTCCGCGCCTTTTGGCCGTGCGTGGCACCAGGGTCGGCACTTGGTGCTCTAACGTCGTAGCGCCACCGGCTCCTGGCGTCGATGGCGGATCCTGTTCCGAAAAGAAACAGGAGACGGAAGCGGCGTCAAGCGGACTTCCCGGCCGGGCGCAAAAACCAACAATCATGCATGATCACGCGACAGGCACAGGGCGTCCGCCCGGTCGTTATACTGCATTGGCACAGGAAAGATCGCCCGCCAGGCCTGAGCGTCCGACTTCCCGTGGTTTTGCGTTGACACCGATAGAACGCGGTGGGTAATTGGATGGACGAGCGTGGATGAGTGCGGACGAGCGTGGAAGGACAAGGACGGCCTGCGGGTAGTCCAGGACAAAAGCTATTAGACACGAAGGGTGGCTTGATGGATTTCGAATGGATCACCATTGCACTGGGTGACATCACATGGCTCGCCGTGGCGTTCGCGCTGGGTCTGCTTTCCCGGGCCGTAGGGCTGCCTCCCCTGGTTGGATTCCTCGCTGCGGGATTCGTGCTCAACCTGTTCGGCATCGCCAGCGGGGATGTGCTCCGGAAGCTGGCCGATCTCGGAATAACGCTGCTGTTGTTCGTCGTCGGCCTGAAGCTCAACTTGCGGACCCTGGCGCGACCCCAGGTATGGGCCGTCACCGGCCTGCACATGGCACTGGCTGTGTTGATCCTGGGAACGATCGTCCTATTGCTCGCCATGCTGAATGCGCCTTCCTTCTCCGATATCGGGATTTACCCGTCGTTGCTGATTGCCTTCGCACTGAGTTTTTCCAGTACGGTCTTCGTCGTGAAGGTCCTGGAGGACAAGGGGGAGACGGCCGCCTTGCATGGCCGTATCGCGGTCGGCATTCTCATCGTTCAGGACCTGGCTGCCGTGGCTTTTATCGCGATCTCGGTGGGCATGTGGCCATCCCTTTGGGCGTTGCTCGTCCTGCTCCTCATACCGGCGCGTCCGCTGCTGTTGTTCGTTCTGCAGAAAGTCGGCCATGGCGAGCTCCTGGTGCTGAGCGGGCTGCTCCTGGCCCTGGGCGGCGCGGAAGTATTCGAACTGGTCGGACTGAAGGGCGACCTGGGCGCACTCGCCCTCGGTGCGCTGATCGCCAACCATGCGAAAGCCAATGAAATGGCGAAGACCATGATCGGATTCAAGGACCTGTTCCTGCTCGCCTTCTTTTTGTCCATAGGGCTTTCAGGTCCGCTGACGCTGGACGCGGTGCTCATCGGCGCAGCCGTCACGCCGCTTGTTTTCCTGAAGTCGGCCCTGTTCTTCGGCCTTTTGACGGCGCTCAAGCTGCGTGCGCGCACCTCGCTGCTCGCGACGCTGAACCTGACCAACTTCAGCGAGTTCGGACTCATTGTGGCGGCCATCGGGGTAGCCAATGGCTGGATCGACGGCCTTTGGCTGATCGTCATCGCGATCTCCCTGGCGCTGTCCTGTGTCATCTCGGCGGCGCTGAACGTCGCCGCCCACCAGATCTATGCCCGGCACCGGGCGTTGTGGGACCGGCTTCAAAAGTCCGAGCGTCTTCCCGACGACCAGCCGCTCGATACCGGTGGAGCAACGATCGCCATCATCGGCATGGGCCGCGTGGGCACCGCGGCCTATGACAACATGCATCAGGAATTCGGAGACACCGTCGTAGGCGTAGACCTCGATCACGTCAAGGTGGAACGGCAGCAGTCGAGTGGCCGCCACGTACTGCTCGGCGATCCCAGCGATGCGGACTTCTGGGACCGCGTTCAGGCCGCCCACACCCTCGAACTGGTTCTGCTGGCGTTGCCGAACCTGGCGTCCAACCTCGCCGTACTCGACCAGCTCAAGGCTTCCTCGTCCTACTGCCGGGTCGCCGCCACGGCAAGGTTCCCTGATGAGATCGAGGTGCTCAAAGCGGCCGGCGCATCGAGCGTGTACAACCTCTACGCGGAGGCCGGCTCGGGATTCGCTGCGCACGTGGCGGCGCAGACGCCGAATGCGGGTACGTAATTGGGAAGAGCGGTATGCTGCGAACTTCCCGGCCACGAAACTTCATGGTGAAATCAGTTTGTATTTTAAACTTCGTGTGGTAAATTTGGCCAATCTGCGCCCGGTAGCAACCATGATTCACTTGGGATGCCTCCAGTCATTCAGTCAAATCCGCTAAGGGAATTCTCATATGCTTTTCGACCATGATACCAGGGGAAAATCAGCTTCGCCCTCCTCAGCCGGTTACGGTATTGCACGATACACCAAAAAGGCCATCCTATGGAATCCGATCCGCCTCTTCTGCTTACTCGCGCTTCTTGTGGTGACCTCCTGTGGCAAGGATAGTCCAACCGGACCGGCCGGACCGGCAAACGTCGTCGTGACGCCCAACACAGTCACACTGACCGCGATCGGCCAGACCGTGCAGCTCGACGCAAAGGTGCAGTACGAGGCCGGCGCGACATCATCAGGACACACGGTGGTCTGGGCAAGCCGGAATCCATCCGTGGCATCCGTGAATAGCGGAGGGCTTGTCACCGCGCTCAGCAACGGTACGGCCGATATCACGGCCACCGCGGGACAGAAACAGGGCAAGTCCACGATTACCGTATCCCAGGCTGCGCGAACGATAACGGTTGAGCCGTCGTCGGTAATACTGACCATGGCCGACGAAACCGCGACGCTGAAGGCATCGGTGCTGGACGAAAACGGCCGAGCCGTGGAAAACGCGGTGGTGAAATGGTCGATCAGCGACGAGTCCGTGGCGACGGTAAGCGACGTCGGCCTGGTCACGGCCGTGCGAAGCGGCAGCGCGGTCGTGACCGCTACCTTCGGCGAGGTTTCGGCCAGCGTGACGGTCACGGTATCCATCGATGTCAGCAATCGCACCACGCTGATCGATTTCTACCACGCGATGGACGGTGCGAACTGGAATGAGCGCGATAACTGGTTGAGTGAAGAACCTCTGACCGAGTGGCACGGTATCACGACCGACGCCAACGGAAGGGTGATCCGGCTGGAACTGCGCTCGAACAACCTGTCGGGCACGTTACCTGAAAACCTGGTCAATCTGTCGCTGTTGCGGGAACTGGATTTAGCGGGCAACCAGGTATCGGGCGCCATCCCGGTCATTCTTTCTCAACTCGAGGAGCTTAGGATTATCGACCTGGGCGCCAATGAAATTTCTGGATCCGTTCCGGCTGCGCTCGCGTTGCTTGACCATCTGGAAATACTGAACCTCGGAAACAACAGCCTGTCCGATTCGGTCCCCGCGGAACTGGGGCAGATGACCACCCTGACACGGCTGGACATTGGCGGCAACGACCTGACCGGTACGATTCCGCCGGAACTGGGCCGGCTTTCCAGTCTGGAGCACCTGGAGTTGGACAAAAACGAACTGGATGGATCGATTCCTGCCGAACTGGGCGACCTGTCTCAACTGGAAATACTGCACTTGGACACGAACAAACTGACCGGTCCGATCCCGCCGGAACTGGGTAATCTGGAAAGCCTGGAGTTTTTGAACCTCTGGCGGAACAAGCTTTCAGGAGAGATTCCGGTTGAATTGAGTCAACTGGAAAACCTGGAACGTATGGATCTGGATGAGAATCAGTTGTCTGGACCGATCCCCACCGACCTGGGACAGTTCCACAATCTCGAGATACTCTACCTCAATTCCAACAATCTGTCGGGCGAGATCCCGGCGGTCTTAGGCGATCAACCCAGGCTGCGTCTACTGAGTCTGTATGGAAACGAGCTCACCGGACCACTACCGGTCGAGTTGAGCCAACTCCCCAATCTCGAAATTCTTTATCTCCATAACAACGAACTGTCCGGACCGATCCCATCCGAGTTTGGACGGCTCCAGGATCTCGAAGCGCTGTATCTCCATGGCAACGAACTGTCCGGGGCTGTTCCATCCGGACTGGGACAACTCGACGATCTGGAGGTATTGTACCTTCATGACAATCAGCTCACCGGTTTGATACCCGATACGTTTTCGGGCCTTACGGACGTCACCCACTTTTTCTTTCAAGAAAATGACGGCCTGTGCCTACCGAGCACCCCGGCCTTGCTGAACTGGGTCGACGGCCTGGATGATTGGAACGGGTCGCGGTGCGACGAAGCCGGCTTCGCCGAGGGGCTGCTCATGGTGGGCAAAGGCGCCGACCGGCTGTACCAATTGAATCCGAATACGGGGGAAGCCAAACCCGTGGGAGAAGCCGTGCGATTCGGCGTCGACGAATATGAGCCTTACGGCCTGGCCGCGCATCACGGCACGTTGTACATGACGGGCGGATGGAACGCGGCGCTGTACACGCTGGATCCGGAAACGGGCGTGGCAACGCGGGTCGGCGACGCCGTGGAATTCGGAGTCGGCGAAAGCCAGGCCTTCGGTCTGGCGTCCCACAACGGAACGCTGTACATGTCCGGCGGGACGAATTCCAGACTCTACACGCTGGATACGGCAACGGGGGAAGCCACCCCGGTCGGCGACGCCGTGGAATTCGGGGTCGGCGAAGACCACCCCTTCGGCCTCGCATCCCACGAGGGCGATCTGTTCATGGTCGGCTACAACTCGGCCCGGTTATACGTACTGAATCCTGCCACAGGGACCGCGTCACCCGTTGGCGACACGGCCGACTTCGGCGTCGGAGAAGATCTGCCGACCGGGCTGACCTCACACCGAGGCGTGTTGTACATGGCCGGCGGGTGGACGGCGAAACTATATACACTGGACGCGGAGACAGGGATGGCCTCGCCGGTCGGGAATGAAGATGAGGAAGTCAGTCAGTTCGACGTCGACGAAAACGGTCCAACGGGGTTGGCCTCGCTGATGCGGGAGGTGTCGGCGCGGAGAACGGTAGTACCGGTTTTGAATCTGTACAAGGAGTGAGGACTTCTTTAGGTATAGCCCATTAAGGAATGGCCTGTACCGTCGGAAATAGCCGGCGTCAGCAAGTGGATAAGAAGGGTCGTAAAAGGTCCGGCCGATGAAGAGAAAGTGGATCTGGTGGGCAGGCGGCGCTGTACTGGCAGTACTTGTGCTTGCCTACACCGTCTTGTTCTGGTTAGATCCGGCGCGGCGCACGACCGACCCCGAATTCTCCGGATTGAGCAGAACCGTTACCGGAAATACGCTTTTCTCACAAAGCGATCCGCCGGTGCGAATGACATTTGACGAGCGATTCCGGCATATCGGAGGGCAGAAGTTCGTGCTCTACGGCACCGCCAACGTCGAGCAACATTTCTTTGTCGAAGAACATCCGGACGGTACCCTGAAGAGTTTTATCTGGATCCAGTTCGAAGGCTTCCTGCCCGATAACGACTACACCTACGACTATTCCGGTTCTCCGATGCGATTGCGGATCGGGGCGTTCGATTTCTACTCCGACACCGAACCTGGAGCGTCAAACCGGTTTCTGCGACTCGGCTGGCCTGGGACCGACGGGTATCTCGCCCGCAAGTTTGCGGCCGACAAAGGCTATACCATGCCGGACAACTACGCCTACGCGCGGCTTGTACACATTCCGGACGACGCCAGCCGTAAAGAGCTGTTGATCATCTTCATGGAAGACCTGGCGCCAACGGGCTGGACCGGCGAGGCATTGCGCGAGGGTGGGGAGCACGAAGAACGCTGGCCCGAGGTCGAGGCCGCTCATCTTGATCGGATCAAGCGGGTGATGTCGCTGACGCGGCCCGGGTAATGCTGAAGTAGCACAAGTATCGAGTTCTGGGCCTTTGGGTATTTGGGTATTTAGGCAAGCGTTCTAAGGCGGTATATGAAGTATGGATCACAGGAAGGAGTCGGGTCGTGCGTTCACTGAGTCTTCAGGGCTTGCCTGACAAGAGAAGGCAGAAGGTCCTCGTGCCGGATTGGCCGGACCCGGAAGGGCCATCGGGCAACGAAGTAAAGACCAGAACGATTTACACGGGCGTGACGAACGGAACGGAACGCAATCAGCTGACTGGCGGAAATTACGCCCCAGCCGACAGCGAACTGCCCACCGGGGGCAACGGCTACCAGAACGTGGGGAAAGTCATCGAGGTCGGGCAGGACGTCTGCGAACTGAAGATCGGCGACGTGCTGTATATGAGCGCGGTCCACGCCGAGTATGCCGTGATGCCGGAAGACGGCCTGCTCGTGAGGCTGCCCGATTCGATGGATCTTACTGAGGCCGCCCTGCTGGGCATATGCAGTGTCGCGATGCGTACCTGCCGCAACGCGGAACTGAGCGTGGGCGAACGCGTGTTGATCGTGGGCGCGGGCATCCTCGGACAGGTCGCCGCGCAGGTCGCCGCCGGCATGGGCGCGCGCGCTACGATCTGCGACATCGATGGAGGGCGGCTGGCGATCGCGAGGGAGATCGGAGCAGCGGAAGCTGTGCTGGATGTTTCGGGGGAGCAATGGACGCAGAATGTCAGTGAGGCCTCATTTGACGTCGTGATCGATTTCGCCGGCGTTCCGGGTATGGAAGACCAGCTGATAACCTCGTTGCGTCCGCAAGGCAGGATGCTGTTCATCGCCGGCCGGGACAAAGTGACATATACCTTCAATCTGGGTCAGGGCCGTGAAATCCGTATAAGGCAGAACAGTCATTTCGATCGAGACGACTTACACAATACGTGCCGCCTGGTTGCCAGGGGGATGATTAAGATTGGACCGCTGATCCGCGATGTCGTCCCGGTCAGCGAAGCCAAAAGGATCTACGACACCTTGCGGGATGCCCCGGATCAACTGCTGGGAACGGTGTTTGCCTGGTAGGTGTGCGTTTATATGTAAGTGCGCAACTTCCGGTCGCAGGATTTGGACCGGAGGGCAAAGCTGCCTCTTCGGTCCGCGAGGGCCGAGTCTTCACAAAGCACTTGCGTAGTGAACGGTATTACCGTACACTTAAGTATGGTAATACTTTCGGTACGTCACAAGGGCCTGCGTCGGTTGCTAACAGACAACGACCCCCGGTTTGTGAATTCAGACCTGGTCGCCCGAGTGCGTAGAATCTTGACCGTGCTTGTCTTGGCCGAGGATATAGAAAGCTTCGCGGCAGATGCACCTCGCGGCTGGCGGCTTCACCGCCTCACGGGTGACAGGCAGGATGTGTGGAGCGTTTCGGTTTCAGGTAATTGGCGAATAACCTTTAGTGAAGTTGACGGTTACATCGAGCGATTAAATCTGGAGGATTACCACTGATGACTACCACCGGAATCACTGTAAAAATGACCCCGTCCCATCCGGGTGACTTCATTCGTTCAGAGATCATCGAGGAATTGGACCTTAGTGTCACGAAGGCTGCTGAGATTCTTGGCGTCCGAAGAGCAACGCTATCCGCACTGCTGAATAGCAACGCCGCTTTATCGGCGGAGATGGCCCTTCGCATCGAGAAGGCCTTCGACGTGAACATGGACATGTTGTTAAGGATGCAGGCGTGGTACGACGCTACGCAAATGCGTGCTCGCGCAGGAGAGATTGACGTAGAGCGCTACGAGCACCAGACGGCGTGAAGTAGTTTTTCTAATGTGGTGATGAGTGCAATTACTTAGCGAGAGGGGATTTTGACTAGTAATGTCGGGGTAGCAAAATTCAGGATTACAACTCCTCGGGTTGGATTCGAACCAACAACCTAGTGGTTAACAGCCACCCGCTCTGCCATTGAGCTACCGAGGAAAACGCTGTCCGCGCAATGCGAAAAAGCGCGGTCACAACAGCAACGGAATATAGCGCGCAGACGCCTTTGTGTCAAGCGATATGTAAGCCATGTAAGCCGCTCCACGTCCGACGAATCTGAGGCTATACCCCGAGTGCCCGCACCCACACCTCAGAAACTGTACATCATATTCAGACTGACGCCGACCATTGAAAGCTCGTCGGTCGAAATCCCGTAAATGACGTCGAATCCCCGCCCCACGGACGAGGCGTGGCTTCGAAGCTGCGTCCACATTTCTTCGTCGTCGAATTCGCTGAACTTTGACCAGCGAACCTTTGCCCCGATCCCCAGGTTACCGCTGAGGGCGTAGTCCACGCCCACGACCGCCTGGTAGGCGGCCAGGAGATCGTTCATCTTGTGTCGGCCGATGGTGGTGGTCCCGGCGAGTCGCGCTTTTCGCTCCGGATGCAGGAAGGTCGAGATCGCGGCCGGGTCGTCATTGCGCTTGAATCGTCCGTAATAGTCGAGCGAAGTGCTGGAAAGCCCCACGCCGACCCCGATGTAGGGCGTGTAAGGCGAGTTGCTCTTGAACTCGTAATACACGTTGGCGAAGACGCTGTGCGAAAGCAGATCTTCCAACCCGCCGTCGATGATTTCGAGTTCCTGCTGCTGCTTTTCCTGGGTCACGGCATCCAGGATCTGACCGTCGCCCTCGCCGCGTGTGTAGGTCGTGGTCCGGTAGAGGTATTCACCCTCGAACCGCAGGCTTTTCCAGGTGTATCCCAGGGCCAGCACGCTCTGCACGCCATCGCCCGCTCCGACTTCGTGCGTCCACTCCGCGGGCGGCGGCGCGCTCGCGCATTCATCCGGACGTGTTTCGGCGAGCCCCGGATTAGACAGCTTGTCGCAACGGGTCCCCCAGTCATTGTCCCTGGCATGGACGGTCAGGCCCGGGGCTACCGCGAAACCCAGGTTGGTCCGCAGGTACCAGCCATCCTGTGATAAGGCCTGTGCCGATGCCGAAGTGGAGGTCTGCGCGGATACCGGCGTGGTGGCCTGAGCGGATGCGCGTCCGGTGATAGCTGCTACGATCAGGCACAGGGTCAGAACCCCGATTCTGTGTATCATGATGCGGTCTCCTTTTGATTCGGGGAGAGGAGGCCCCGGTTGAAGCGATGCTCTCCGGTGGAAGAGGCGCTCTTCTGCAGAAGTAGTGCGCTCAGATTGAAGCGGCGTGCTCCGGTCCGGTCGCGATGTACGCAGTAGTCCCACCGTCACGCCGCGGTCGGCGCATCCAGACCGCTTCCGGTCTCCTCGACCACGAGATCCACCACGGCCCGCAGGGCTTCCTCTTCGGTGTCTCCTTCGAGGCGGCGCAACCTGTAGTGATCGATCTGCCGGTCCGACCCGGTGCCGTACCGGATGAGGTCGAGAATGTGGCGCAGTTGGTCCTCGCACTCCATGGCGCGCGCGTCATCGGACAGTGTTTCGACCAGGGCTTCGGCGTACTCGTCGATATCGAGCCGGCCCGATCCCTCCGTATCCCCCAGGAAGGCCACCACGCCGTACCGCTGGGCGAGCCAGCAGTTCTCCTTAATCAGTTCCGTCGGCGGTTCCGGCGGAAGGCGGCCTTCCATGTCCAGGCGAAGCAGATACCGAACGAGACAGGTGTAAAGCGCCACCACGCACATGGCGTCGTCCACGGTCTGGCAGATGTCGCAGATCCGCAGTTCAAGGGTGGGGAAAGCCCGGGACGGCCGGATGTCCCACCAGAGCTCGCTGCTGTCCTGGATGAACTCCATCCGCTGGAAGTCTTCCACCAGTTTCTCGAATTCCTCCCAGGAGTGCAGCGGCCCGGGCAGCCCTGTGCGCGGCATGCTGCCGAAGAGGGTCAGGCGGTAGGATTTGAAGCCGGTCTCCCGCCCGCTGCTGAATGGCGAGGATGCCGAGAGCGCGTGGAGCAGCGGCAGGTAGCGGCGCATGGCCGTCATCACCCGGACGCGGCTGCCGCCGTCGCCGAAACCCGCGTGGATGTGCATCCCGCCCACGAGCAGTTCCCGGACGGCCTGCTGGTAGGTCATGGCGAACTGTTCGTAGCGACGCCCCGCCGTGACGACCTGGTTGTGCCAGGCCGCGAAGGGATGGGTGGAGGCGGCCAGCACCGCGGCGCCGTGCTGCGTAGCCGCGTCGATGACGAGGCGGCGGGTCTCGATGAGGGCCGAATGGACGTCCGCCACGGACGTGCAGACCCGGGTGGTGGTTTCGATCTGGGACCGGAGGAACTCGGCCACGACCTTGTGTTCCCCGCGGTTTTCGTTACAATACTCGAAGATCCGTGGATCGGGGTCGGGCAGCAGGTCGCGCGTATCCGGGTCGACCAGGAAGAACTCTTCCTCGACGCCGAGGGTGATGGAGAGGGGATCTGCGGTGCTGCCTTTTGCCATGGTTCCTCCCGGGCTGGATTCCGGGGAGATTTTACATGGCGGGCAAGACATAGTCAACCTGTATCGAGTAACGCGTTCCGGACCTCTTGCCAGTCCATGGTGCTGTCTGCGGGGTCTTGCAGACGCTCGTCGGCCAGGTTGAAATCTTCAACGTCTTCTACGTAACGCTGAAGTGCCCGGCGAATCAGGGTTGATCGGCTTGTATCGAGTTCCGCGGCGGCCCTGTCCAGTGCTTCGAGGAGGCTGTCCGGTACCCAGACTGAGATTTTAACCATGTGACGGTTTCCTTTGTGGATTGAAGGTGAGTTTGAAATCGTTACAATCCATAGTAGGAAACCTCACTGGATTTCTCGAATGTCCACGAAAACTCTCACTTTTTAGGAACGCTCTATCAAGTTGACACTTCATGACTTATGGGCTAACTTCTACGAACCCAATCGGTATGGCGGGAGTGCCCCATGTCAAATAAGACTCCTAATGAACGTCCCCTAGACGATGAATCCTCTACGACGAAAGATCGAGCCTACTGGCTGAGCAGGACGTCTGAAGAACGCCTCGCTGAAGTTCAACGTCTGCGTCGTCAAGTATATGGAGACAAACTCGACGACCCCATACAACACGTTGCTCGGATCGTCAGGCGAACCTCAAGAGGAGTTGTTGAAATTCGAAATTTACCGTCAAAGTCCTCGACATCAGACGCGACAAGCTCGATAAGACCAACTCATCAAGAACAAGCGGGCAACGGGGAGGCACCGGGACCTGGCAGACCTGGAGATGCTTGAAGTTGAGAAACGTAATTCAATAAAGGAAACCACCATGCGACGTTTATTCTTCCTGCTGGCGATGCCCTGTATGCTGGCGATGCCCTTTCTGACGGCCGGCAAAGCCCAAGCCCAGGTTTCACTTGAAATCGAGGGGCATGCGTCTTTCGCCCTGGAAGAACTGAGCAGGCTGGCGGACGGACAGGGGGTCGGTGGATTAGTGACGGCTGTCTATCCGGTCCGGCCTTCGAGTATGTTCAACATCATCGGCAAGGTTGGATTCAATCATTATGGTACCAAGTCGGGTGAGGTTGAACGAGGCATATCCGTGAGGTTCGTCGACTCGGTGTACCAGGGCATTCCGATCACCGCGGGCGGCAGGCTGTATTACGATCAGGACCGGCTATTCTACACCGAAGGACATATGGGCCTGGAGATCAAGCGGGGCGACCTGGACCCCTTCGACGATAATGACCAGACTTTAACGATCCATCCAGTGCTGGCGATAGGCGCCGGATACTCCGTCTCCCAGAGACTGGCCTTGATTGCATCGCTCGGCTTGAGCAGTGATCTGTGGAGATATGCGAATCTGGGGGTATCGATTCGATTGAGGGATTGAGTAACCGTCGAGGTTCAGGTACGCTGCTGCGGTAGCGTGATGCTTCGTATGCCGCCGGCGTTCGTGTGCGTTATTTGATTTAACATCAAAAAACGCGGGACTCACCTCGAGCCCCGCGTTTTGGTTTTTCTAAGCTAATGAACTTCGGCCCGACCTCGGGCCCTCCCTCAGTTCACCACCTCGTAATCCGCGTCGATGGCGCCGTCTTCC
Organism: Gemmatimonadota bacterium; assembly: GCA_009838645.1. Classification (NCBI taxonomy): domain Bacteria; kingdom Pseudomonadati; phylum Gemmatimonadota; species Gemmatimonadota bacterium. The sequence continues at coordinate 106,466 of VXRC01000024.1, forward strand.
TTCTTCTTTTTCTGCGCCTGCGGATCGCCGTCCTGCTGTGGGCCCGGCGGGGGAGGTGGCCCCTGCGGACCGTCCTGCGGACCCTCGGGACCGGCCGCGCCCGCCTGTGCAGCCTGGGCGGCGGCCTGTTCGGCCTGGGCCTGCTGGTAGAGGACTTCCGCGAGCTTCTGGGAGGACTGGGTCAGCTTCTCTGTGCCCGCCTTGATGGCCGTCGGGTCGCTGCCCTCCAGGGCCGTCTTCAACTCGGCCAGGGCCGAATCGATGGCGCCCCGGTCCTCCGCGGATAGCTTGTCGCCGTGCTCTTCCAGCGACTTCTCCGTCGAGTACACGAGCTGGTCGGCCTGGTTGCGGGCTTCCACCTCTTCCTTCTTTTTCGAGTCCTCGTCGGCGTGGGCCTCGGCGTCCTTCACCATCTTGTCGATCTCGGCATCCGACAGGCCGCTGGACGCCTCGATGCGGATCTGCTGCTCCTTGCCCGTGCCCATGTCCTTGGCCGAGACGTGGAGGATGCCGTTCGCGTCGATGTCGAAGGTCACCTCGATCTGCGGCATGCCCCGGGGCGCCGGCGGGATGCCGTCCAGGTGGAACTTGCCCAGCGTCCGGTTGTAGAGGGCCATGTCGCGCTCGCCCTGGAGGACGTGCACCTCCACCGAAGGCTGGTTGTCCGCCGCGGTAGAGAAGACCTGGCTCTTCTTCGTGGGTATCGTCGTGTTCCGCTCGATGAGCCGGGTGAAGACGCCGCCCAGGGTCTCGATGCCCAGGGAAAGCGGCGTGACGTCGAGCAGGAGCACGTCCTTCACGTCGCCGGACAGCACCGCACCCTGGATCGCCGCGCCGATGGCCACGACTTCGTCCGGGTTCACGCCCCGGTTGGGCTCCTTGCCGAAGAGTTCCTTGACGATCTCCTGCACCTTGGGCATGCGCGTCGAGCCGCCCACGAGGACCACTTCGTCGATGTCCGAAGCCGAAAGGCCCGCGTCGGATATCGCCTGTCGGCACGGCGCCACCACCCGCTGGATGAGCGGATCCACGAGCTGTTCGAGCTGGGCCCGCGTCATGGTGCGGTTCAGGTGCTTGGGACCGGAGGCGTCCGCCGTGATGAAGGGCAGGGCCACTTCGGTCTGTCCCGCGGTCGACAGCTCGCACTTGGCCTTCTCGGCTGCTTCCTTGAGCCGCTGCAGAGCCATGGCGTCGTTGCGGAGGTCGATGCCGGCCTCCTTCTTGAACTCGTCCGCCAGGAAGTCCACCAGGGCATCGTCCAGGTCGTCCCCGCCCAGGTGGGTGTCCCCGTTGGTCGCCATGACCTCGAAGACGCCGTCGCCGATTTCGAGAATCGAAATGTCGAAGGTGCCGCCGCCGAGGTCGAATACCGCGATCTTCTCGTTGCTCTTCTTGTCGAGCCCGTAGGCCAGCGACGCGGCCGTCGGCTCGTTGATGATGCGCTTGACGTCCAGGCCCGCGATGCGGCCGGCGTCCTTGGTGGCCTGGCGCTGGCTGTCGTTGAAATAGGCCGGTACGGTAATCACGGCCTCCGTGACGGTCTCGCCCAGGTAGTCCTCGGCCGTCTGCTTCATCTTCTGCAGGACCGCCGCGGAGATCTCCGGGGGCGAGTACGACTTCTCGTCGATTTTTATGCTGACCTGGCCGTTCGATCCTTCCACCACGCTGTAGGGCATGCGGGTGCGCTCGTCGGGCACCTCTTCGAAGCGGCGTCCCATGAACCGCTTGACGGAGTAGACCGTCGCGTCGGGGTTGGTGACCGCCTGGCGTTTGGCCGTCGCGCCGACGAGCCGTTCGCCGTCCTTCGAAAAGCCCACGACGGAGGAGGTGGTCCGGCTGCCTTCCGCGTTCGGTACCACGGTCGGCTCGCCGCCTTCCACCACCGCCACGCAGGAGTTGGTCGTGCCCAGGTCGATTCCAATGATCTTGCCCATGTGTTTCGCTCCTTAGAAACGGGTGAAGCCCGCCTCCCTATGGAGACGAGCCGTGCCCGTTTGCGTGATGAGGCGGGTGCTCCCGCCTCGAGTTGTGCCGGTCCCGCCTGGTCCCGCCTGGTCCCGCCTGGACCCGTCCAGTCCCCGGTTGGAGGACCGGCCGGGTTCGTCCATTTCCAGCCGCGCGGCCCCTCAGGCCACGGTAATCGGAATCTGCCTGGGCTGCGACTCCTTCGACTTCCGCAGCGTGAGGGTCATGACGCCGTCCTTGTACGTGGCGTCGATAGATTCGGTATCCACTGCGTCCGGCACAGGAAACGCGTGCTCGAACTTTCCGCGGGGCTGCTGCTCCGCGTCGCCGTTGAGACCGAAGGGACTCTTGCGCTCGCCGCTTACGGTGAGCACGCCCTTTTCCAGGCTGATCGACACGTCCTCCGAGGCCACGCCCGGAAGGTCGACCGCGACCAGGAAGGCGTCCTCGGTCTCGTGGGTGTCCACGCGAGGCGACCAGCGGGACGGGAATCCGGACCGCAGCGGGAACGGCCGGAACATGCCGTCGAGTTCGGTCCGCAGGTTATGCAGGTTCGACAGTGGGAAAATGGTCGTCGCTCTCATGATGCTCCTCCCTTTAAAGTTACCAACTGACCTCTTCACCATCTCTTCGAAATCTCTTTGCCCCTTTCGGAACCGAATGGCCATCCCCGGCGTACATTAGTTTAGAAACGCGGGTGATGCGGCAGTTCCGTCATCTGCAACATAGTTAGCGCAAAGAGCGTGCCAGTTCGAAAGGATGCATCCGAAAGTAAGTAAGGGGAGCACCGTAAGTCGTTGATATTGGGCTGGTTAGTTTGTTGTAAAAAAAAGCGCAAGATTTGCGTGGTGGAATTTGACTAATCTGATGTAAGAGCACATTGAATATGCCAAATTGGCAGAACATGACAAAATGGCATATCGTGACTGCCAACAATAATCGCGTAACAGGGCTGGCAGGGAGGTGATACGGTATGAAACTGACCACGAAGATCCAGGTCAGAGATGACGAGTCACTTGATTTATACCTGAAAGAGATCGGCGATACGGAACTGCTCACGCCCGAGGATGAGGAGGAACTGGCCCGCCGCATCCGGGACGGCGACGAGAAGGCACTGGAGACCATGATTCACGCGAACCTGCGTTTCGTCGTCGTGGTCGCCAAGCAGTACCAGAACCAGGGCCTCGCCCTTTCCGATCTGATCAGCGAGGGGAACATCGGCCTGATGAAAGCCGCGCGTCGTTTCGACGAGAAGAAGGGGTTCAAGTTTATCTCATACGCAGTCTGGTGGATCCGGCAGGCGATCCTCCACGCGCTGGCCGAGCAAGCCCGGCTGATCCGGCTGCCCGTCAACAAGATCGAGGAATTGCGACGGATCGAGCGTTCCATCAAGAAGCGTGAGGCCGAAATCGCACAGGCCGGGGAAGCTTCCGGTGACGGCGCCGACGAGAGCGAAGAGCGGATTTACGGCAAGGGTCGCCACCACGCCCTGCCGGAATGGGCAAGCACGCCGCTTTCGCTGGACGCGCCGGTCGGCGACCAGGATGCCTATACCCTGATGGACCGGCTCCGGGACCAGGACAGCAAGATGCCGGACGAAGCGCTGCAGGAAGAGCTTCTGCGTACGGAAGTGAGGCGTGCGGTTTCGAACCTGACCGATCGCGAGAGCGAGGTGTTGAACCTGTACTTCGGTCTGAACTCGGACCGGGCGTACACGCTGGAAGAGATCGGGGTTCGATTCGGCCTGACGCGGGAACGGATCCGCCAGATCAAGCAGAAGGCCATCAACAAGCTGCGCCATACCCGCCACGGCAGCCGCCTGGCCGCCTACGCGGACTAATTCGCGGACTAGACTAAAACGCGGACAATGAGGAGTTAAGAAGGAAGGGTCCGGTGGGCACGGGATATGGCCGACCGGGCCGACCGGGCCGACCGACGATCGAATCGGCCGGCGTATGACAAAGCGGCCGACTTCGAGCAATCTGCGGCGTCACGTGAACTCTTGAACGGATTTGACACAGTCCGTCTGCCATTGCCCCGGCGGGAGTTCACCGGCGCCGCTTTGTTTATTTCTCGCCGCGCTTCTCCCGCTCCATGTACATGTCGAAGTCCATCTTCTCGTACCATCCGCCTTCGACGAAACGCAACATGGGCGCGAAGAGATCGGGACCGTAGTATCCCATGACGGGTAAGAGGGGACGGCCTTCCGAGGTAAGAAACCACGTGGTGGGATAGCTGCCCACACGGAACATCAGGGCTACCTGGTATTCCGTCAGGGTCCGGCCTTCGATGATCAGCGGTTGGGAGGACTCCGCGTTCAGTTTCACGGAAATGAAGGATTTGGCCAGTTGCTTCAGGATGCCCTCGTCCCGGTAGGTCTTCTCGTTCATCCTTCTGCAGTTGGGACACCAGTCGGTGTAGAAGTTGACGATGATGAGCTTGCCGGAGTCCCTGGCCATCGCCAGGGCCTTGTCGAGCCGCTGCCAGTCGGGTTCGGCCAGCTTTTTCTCATTGACTTCGCCAGCCGTGGCGACCGGAACACCAATGGTCGCACCGGCAAAGATCGCCATGCAGAGTATGGCCAAGAGGATGACCGCAAGGGCGGTACCTGGCCGTCGTCCTGTGCATCTTTTCACGGACCGCGTTTCGATTACTACTGAATGCTTGGACGGCATGGATTGAAATCCCGGATGGGTAAGTCATCGGTCATCTTGGTACTGAGATTTCCAATAACCAACCTACTATCTACACGCCGAAAGTCAAGCCGAAACCCCCGCATCGCCCCGTTTAGATAGGCCTTGTCATCCCCCCGCATACCCCGTATTTTTAGGGATTCGACAACCACGCCACACTTCCTGTCATAGCACGGCACACGGCCGGTCATTGCACTCCAAAGACTCCGGCGTTTCCGGTGCGGAGGGCAGTTTCTGCGGGACGACCTCCATGACCATGCTCGAAACAACTTATCGGCAGGCCTTCGGCCAGTCGGCCGCGCTGTATGAGCGCGCGCTCGAGCGGTTCCCCAACGGGGTGACCCACGACGGCCGGTTCATGCGCCCCTTTCCGGTGTACATCGACCGAGCCCAGGGGTCGCGCAAGTGGTCGGTGGAGGGCCGGGAGATCATCGACTACTGGATGGGGCACGGATCCCTGATCCTGGGTCACAGTCATCCGGTGATCGTCGAGGCGATCGCGGAACAGGCGGCCCGGGGCACCCATTACGGCGCCTGCCACGAACTCGAGATCGAATGGGCGGACATGATCCGGCAGCTCATGCCCTCCGCGGAGACGGTCCGCTTCGTTTCTTCCGGCACGGAAGCCACGCTCATGGCCATCCGGCTGGCGCGGACCTTCACGGGACGGCGCAAGGTCATCAAGTTCCGGGGGCATTACCACGGCTGGCACGACCAGGTGCTGGACGGGGTCGGACCGGGGAACAGACAGCCCATGCCGGGCGTGCTGCGGGAGGTGTTCGATACACTGATCAGCCTGCCGGAGGTCAACCTGGACCGCGTGGCGGACATCCTCAGGCGCGACAACGACGTCGCTTGTCTCATCCTGGAGCCGACGGGTGCCATGTTCGGCGGCGTCGAGCTGTCCGACGACATCGTCCCGGGTCTGCGGGAGCTCACCGAGCGGTACGGCGTGATCTTCGTCATGGACGAGGTGGTCACGGGGTTCCGTTGCGCGCCGGGCGGCGCGCAGGAGTATTACGGGGTCCGGCCGGACCTGAGCACGCTGGCCAAGATCGTGGCCGCGGGCCTGAACGGCGGCGCCCTGGTGGGTCGCGCAGACATCCTGGAACTGCTGGAACTTCGGGACGACGCGGAGTGGCAGACCGACAAGAAGATGCTGCACTACGGGACCTTCAACGCGAACCCCCTATCCGCGGCTGCGGGCATCGCCATGCTCAGGCGCATCGCCGATGGCCGCGATATCGCCGTGGCCAACGAACGGGCGGCGGAACTGCGTAAGCGCATGTCGGAGGTGCTGGCCGCCAACGGGCTGGATGACTGGCGGGTCTACGGCTCCTTCTCCGGGTTCAAGATCCTGTCGGCGGGAACGGCCACCGCGGACCGCCGGGGCGACGCGGACATGCTGCACGCCATACGCCAGGCTTTGCTCTTGAACGGCGTGGACTGCATGGGGGTCGACGGTCTTACTTCTTCGGTCCATACCACCGAGGACGTGGAACGTACGACAGAGGCCTTTGACGGCGCGATTTCGCTACTTAAGCGGGACGGGATAATCCCTTGACAGCGCGGGTGCCCGCGCGTAGGTTGCGCCGGTGTTGAGCAAGCCGTTTCCAACCAACGATTCGTACAAGGAGAACAGACATCATGGCGACTGAAAGAGCCGGTGCGGCGACCTTTCAAGGCAATGGTTTGACCCTGGTGGGCGACGAGGTGAAGGTGGGAGACGCGGCGCCGGACTTTTCGGTGCTGGCTGACGACCTTTCCGCCGTCACGCTGGCGAGTTACGCAGGCAAGGTGAAGGTCATCTGTCTCGTGCCGTCCCTCGACACCCCGGTCTGCGACACCGAAATCCGCCGGTTCAACCAGGAAGCCTCGGGGCTGGGTGACAACATCGCGGTGCTGGCGGTGAGCGCGGACTTGCCCTTCGCCCAGAAACGCTGGTGCGGCGATGCGGGTGCCGACAACGTGACGGCACTGTCCGACCACCGCGAAACTTCCCTGGGCGTGGCCTACGGCGCCGTGATCAAGGAACTGCGCCTGCTGTCGCGCGCCGTCTTCGTCATCGACGCTTCCGACACCGTGCGGTACGTGCAGTACGTGACGGAAATCACCGAGGAACCGGATTACGACGCCGCCCTGGCGGCCGCCCGCGCTGCCGTCTAAACGCCGTCTGATCGAGGAACTTAAGCCATGGCCGAACTCACCTATCACGCCCACGCCAGTTACTCGCTGTCGGACGGCCGCCACGACCTGCTTTTCGATCCCTTCATCACGGGCAATCCACTGGCGACGATTTCAGCGGACGACCTGAATCCCGACTACATCCTGCTGACCCACGGGCACGGCGACCATATCGGCGACGCGGTGCCCATCGCCCGGCGCAGCGGGGCGACGATCATCGCCTCCTACGAACTCGCCAATTACTGCGAGGCCCAGGGCGCCGAGACGCACGACCTTGGGATCGGCGGTTCGTACACCTTTCCCTTCGGGCGGGTCAAGCTCACGCAGGCGACCCACAGTTCGTCGATCACCACGGACGACGGGACCATTGTGTACCTGGGCAATCCGGCGGGTATCATCGTGCGTTTCGACGGGAAGACGATCTACAACACGGGCGACACGGGGCTCTTCGGCGACATGGCACTGATCGGCCGCCTGGAGAAGCCGGACGTGGTGATCATGCCCATCGGGGACAACTACACCATGGGGATCGACGACGCCGTGGAGGCGGTGAGGATGATCGGCGCCGGCACCGTGATCCCGGTCCATTACAATACCTTCCCGGTGATCGAGCAGGACCCGAACGAATTCGCCGACAAGGTGGGCGACCTGGCCCGCTGCGTCGTGCTGAATCCGGGCGAGTCGGTCCGGTTGTAGGTTGTCTCAGTCCATCCGCCGTAGCCGCACGGCCATCATGGGCGGTGTTTCCCTGAAGTTCGCCCAGGACAACTCGCGGTCGGCTTCCACGCTTTCGTCGAAGGCGCGTTCCTCCAGGCCGTCCAGCACGAACCCCGCTTCGAAGCACATGGCCAGCAGTGCGGACAGGGGCCGGTGAAAGATCAAGTTGGGCACGGGCTGACCCACGATGGCCAGTCCCTCGAAGGGCTGCGGCGTCAGATAGCGGTCGATCTTGATTCCGACTTTCTGAATCATTCTCCCATCCTGGTCCACCTGTTCCGCATACCGAACGGCGTACGGCGCCTGGAAACACGGGTGCGTGAGACTGAAGACAAAAACGCCGCCAGGTTTGAGAAGGCCGTGAACGGCGCCTAACATCGGTCCGATCTCGGCCATGTCCATGACGGCCATGTTCGACACGGCCGCATCAAAACAATTCGTCCCCAGTGCCACCAACTCCTGTGTATCCGTCACATCGATCACGCGGTAGTCGATTTCGCCCGCGGTTTCGTTTTCTGATGCGCCGGTCCCATGGCCTTCCGAACGATTCCGCGCCTTTTCGATCATCCCGGCGCTTCCGTCGATCGCCGTGACCCGGGCGCCCAGCCCGGCGAGAAAACGCGAGAAGTTCCCGTTCCCGCAAGCAATATCCAGCACTTCGTCCCCGGCTTCAACGGCCAGCAGCCGATCCATGGCGGGCCGCACCAGCAGGTTGTGGAAATCGTTGCTGTGTTCGCCCATGTAGTCGTCCCAGAACCCGGCGTTCAGGTTCCATCTATTCTGCGCGTCTTCGGCTAGTTCCGGCCAGTCTGACGTGGGCATGTTGGCTCCTTTCTACGGTCACGCGCTGAATAACGCCCGGCCCGCTACACAAACACTCGCATGGGCGGATCTTCCACCGGCAGGCCGTGTTCCGCCGCCCATGCGCGCAGGGGCACGTCGTCGCCCTCCCGGGGCTGGCAGAAGAGCTGCGCCGTGATGGGATCCATGGTCTCGAGCACCTCGTCAGGCGGGGTGGGATGCTGCTGGGCCCACCAGCGGTAGGCGTAGCTGACGAGCAGGGCCTTGGTGGTATCACGGGTGAAGTTGACGGCGGGCGTGTGATAGGTACTGGTGCTGAAGAGGTAGGCGTCGCCCGCCTTGAGCGATGGCTCGATGAACTCCGGAGGATCGAGCGCACCTTTCTTGAACCGCAGGGCCTCGTTCAGCCTGTGGCTGCCGGGGACGAGCATGGTCACCCCCGCGTCGGGCGAGGGGAAATCCGTCAGGCAGTAGCCCACGCGGATCGCCACCGTGCCCCGGATGGGGTGGTCCGGCGTGAAGTTGTTCAGGTCGCGGTGCCAGTTGCGGAACGAGCGACCATCGCCGTCGGGATAGAGCGGCTCGTCGGAGGCGGCCTGTGGGTACTTGTAGATGAGGTGTCCCCGCATGAGGTGTATGTTATAGGAAAGCAGTTGGACGACCAGGGGTACCGTACGGCTGTTGGTGGTGAGTTCGACCAGGGCGTCGTCAAAAGTAAGGTCGATATACCGGTTGGCGTAGTAGTTGTGGATCGGCCCGGCGGTCTCCATGAACCGATCGCCGACGGCCACGACCCGGTTCCGCAGATTGTCGTCGAGGGCGTTCTTGACGATCAGGTAACCGTGTTCCCGGAAGTGATCCCGCTGCTCGGGGGCGAGTGGTGTGAACTCCATGGTGTACCCTTGGAAGATGTCGGAGGATTCGGGCGGCATGCGCAAATATAGAACCCGGTAAGAGGTCCGTCAACGCTCCGGTACATTGGCCAGGACGCCATCCTGCGGCGTTGTCATCCTGCCGTCCGCGGTCGGCATCCTGAATCACGTTGGCCAATACACCGGTTTGATACGCTACCTTTTTTCCACATTCCTTCGCAGTTTACAAGGATTTAACCTCCGGGAAATATCCCTGTAACAGATGGGGATTATATTGGAAGCTCAGTTTTACATGGAAGTTTCCAATCCATCACAACAGGGAGGTTTTCCGTATGTCCCTTAGCGGCATATTACGTATCACCGCGTGCCTGGCGCTTGCCGTTCCCGGCGCGGCCATCGCGCAGGAAGAGGCGGCGGCCCCGGCGGCCGTGCTGAACTCCGGAGACACCGCCTGGATGCTCGTCAGCTGCGCCCTGGTGCTGCTCATGCTGCCCGGCCTGGCCATGTTCTACGGCGGGCTCACGCGCACCCGGAACGTGCTGGGCACCATGATGCACAGTTTCGCGGCCATGGGCATCATGGGCGTGCAGTGGACGATCTTCGGATTCGCCCTGGCCTTCGGCGCGAGCTCGATCATACCGGGCGTCCTCGGCTGGAGCACCGACTACTTCCTGCTGGGCGGCGTCGATCCCGGAACCCTGTGGGACGGGACGAACATACCGACGTACCTGTTCGCCATGTTCCAGGGCATGTTCGCCATCATCACCCCCGCCCTGATCGCCGGGGCCATCGCCGAACGCGTGAAGTTCGGCGCCTACTGCCTGCTGATCCTGCTCTGGGGATTCGTGGTGTACGAACCCCTGTGCTACATGGTGTGGAACGCGGACGGCATGCTCTTCAAGGACGGCGCCATTGACTTCGCCGGCGGCACGGTGGTGCACATATCTTCCGGCGTGGCGGGCCTGGTGGCCGCTATGGTGCTCGGTCCCCGTCTCGGCTATCCCTCCCGGGCCATGAAGCCCAACAACCTGACCATGACCCTCATCGGCGCGGGCCTGCTCTGGATCGGCTGGTTCGGCTTCAACGCCGGTTCCGCCGTGTCCGCGGGTGAAACAGCCGTCCAGGCCCTGACGGTGACCCAGATCTCCGCCGCAGCGGGGGCTGTAGGCTGGATCGTCACGGAACTGATCCACCACGGCAGGGCCTCGAGCCTCGGTATCGTCTCCGGCATCCTGGCCGGCCTGGTCGCCATCACGCCGGCCGCGGGCAGCGTAACCCCGGCCTGGGCCCTGGTCTTCGGATTCGGCGCGGCCGTGGTCTGCTTCCTTATGGTGCAGCTCAAGGGCAAGCTGGGGTACGACGATACGCTCGACGTCTTCGCCATCCACGGCATCGGCGGCATGTTCGGCGCCCTGCTCGTCGGTCTGGTTGCCACAGACGTCGGCGGGTGGTCTCAGTTCCTGATCCAGATCAAGGGCGTGGTCATCGCCATCGCGCTGTCGGCCGTCGGTACGGGCGTCCTCGTGTGGTTGATCGATCGGACGATCGGGCTCCGCGCCACGGACGAGGATCAGCTGGTCGGCCTGGACCACTCCCAGCACGGGGAGGACGGTTACGGACTGACGCACCTGTAGTCGACCACGCTGAGGTCACGTGCCTGGAACAGGCCCGAATCTATCATTAGACCTTTACTTCAGGAGTCGTCAGACCTATGAAACTAATCGTAGCCATCATCAGACCGGAGAAGCTCGACGACGTCCGGAACGCGCTCGACGAGAAAGGCATCCCCGGCATGACCCTGTCCAGGGTGTCGGGGCATGGCCGCACCGCCCATCGCACGGGGCTTTACCGGGGACAGGAGATCGACATCCCCCTCGCGGCCAAGATACGCATGGAAATTGCCGTAACCAACGATCAGAAGGACGAGATCGTGGACGTGATCTGGAAGGCCGCCAGGTCGGGCGGCGACCGAACAGGAGACGGCAAGATATTCGTCGTGCCCGTCGAAGAGAGCGTCCGCATCAGCAGCGGGGAACGCGGCGAGGACGCGGTGTAGGGGCGTGGTGCGGAGTAGTGTTAGAAGGGGTTTGTAAGTGCTTAAGTAGTGACCGCCGGTCCGGTGGCGTCATCGGGCCGGCGGTTTTCTTTACCTGGCAACAGCCGTCGCCATTCCCTGGCATCGGGCAGGCGTTTTACGGCCAGAGGACGACGTACAGGGTATCGGCCTCAACTCCCCTGGTCCACGAACCGTACGTGGGTGTTCGGTCGATAGACCTCGCCTTCCGTGTACGGCCGTTCTTCTTCTTCCGTCCTTAGCACGATCAACTCCAACTTTCGGTCCTCACAGTCGCCGAACAGCAACAGGGAATTCCTGTACGGATCACCCACCAGAAAATCACGGTAAACCCACGTCCCGCCCGGTTCGATGGGGTCGAATATATACTGGTAACCTTCCTCCTCCGCCACGGCGGCGCTCCAGCCGGTAAATCCGTCACTGCGTGAATTACACTGGAAATCCAGCAAGACCATGATGATGGGCTGATCCATCTGGTTGCGAAAACCCCAGTCCACAAAAGGGAATCCATCGAGGCTCCTTTTGGTGATGATGAGCACGACCTCTATGGGCGGGTTGTCGTTTATACCAACAGACGGAATCGGGTTAGGTGCCGGGTGGTTATATGTAATGGGCGAACGGACGGGATCAGGCTCCGAAACCGGATTACCGCAGGACAAGGCAAAGGCAGTGAGCGCGAAAAGAAGCCGCGGAAACTGTTTCGACATGATTTGTTTTACCAACGCTTTAAAACAGGACATTTGGACGGTAAACACTCAAAGCGCTTCGGCCCGCGCTCTGAGATCTTCAATTCCTTCTGCCATGGTCCGCAGGCGCGGGCTTTCCGACCGCATGATCCGCTCATGGGGCTCCAGGGTGTAGGGACTGAACCGCTTGATGGACGCCAGGTGGGCGTCCGAAGTGGGACGGGCCGCGTACTTGAGGGCGACATAGCGCCTCCGCCCGGCCTTGCCGTAGACGGCGTGGTAGAGACTTTGGTTGAATACGACCGCGTCGCCGGGATCCGTCTCGAGGGGGTGACAGGGGACCTCGCTGCCCGGAGATCCGAAGAAGGCGGGATCGTCGAGTCCGTGCCGCTGCTGGAACGGGGTAAGTTCTTCGTGGAAGGGAGACCGGTGCGATCCGGGTATGACGCGCAGCGCTCCCCCGTCCTTCCGCATGGGATCCAGGTACATCATGACCTTGATGCGCAGGTAGCCGAGTTCCTGCGGCCCGGGCCGGTCCGCGTGCCAGTGGTGAAAGGGTCGCCGGGTCATGGTGCCCTGTACGCCTTCCGACCCCGACCAGATCATGTCCTGGCCGAGCAGCTGCACCATGGGCGTATAGAATCGGTCGTCCTCGATCATCGGCAGGGCGGCCGGGTGCAACTCGAGGAACGGCGCGATGGACACGTGCTCGTCCTCCGAGGGCTGATGTCCCAGCTCCGCCGTCCATATCACGTCCGCCAGGCGTCCCAGTTCTTCGGTTTCCTCCACATTCAACACCTGCCTGAGCATGATAAATCCGAACACCCTGAAATGATGGATATGGTCTTCTGTCAGCATGGTGGGATCCTGCCTGAAGGTGGTTTACGTGGCCGCGTGATGTTGCAAGAAGGTCTTGAACAATAGCCGTATCCTTAATAACATGGGTGCATTGCGAACCGCAAGACTAATTCAACTGGACACGTAGCCGGCGCGGCGCGACCAGCCCAAGGGCCGACGCGACTGATTCAAGCGCGGCGCCACCTGCTCAGGTGCGACGCGGCCTGCTCCAGTGTTGCGCGACCGGCTCATGCGCGACCTGCCTTGCATGGTGTGGCCAACCTTAGCGCGGCCGACCTATCACTGGATCAATTGACGATGGCCCTTACCGAAGGCAAGACCGTAAACGGCAAGAAGGACGGATACTGGGTCACCTATTTCGCCAACGGAAACAAGCGGTCCGAAGGCAACTACCGCATGGGCGTGAAGGACGGGAACTGGATCCAGTACCACAGCAACGGAAAAAAGAAGAGCGAAGGACGGTTCAAGAACGGCCTCAACGAGGGCTGGTACGTCTGCTGGCACGAGAACGGAACCAGGCAGTGGGAAGGCGATTACGGTCCCCACGTGGGCAAGTCCTACGACGGCAAGAAAGAAGGCCGTTGGATGTGCTACTCGGCGAAGGACGGCGAGACCGTGTGGCGCACCATTGAGTACAAGCACGGCACGCGAACGAAACCCGACGAGTATCCCCTCGGACCGTGTTCCTCATGCGGAGATCCCATCCACGATCTCGATACGGATCTGTGCCCGGTGTGCGGCCGCCCGTGAAACCCCGGATGACGCGCCGCGCATTCCTCCAGTCGTCGACCGCCGCGGGCCTGGGCCTGGCGGCCGGCTGCAACCCGGCGCCGGCGCCCGGCGTCATCTTCAAAGGCTGGGTCTACGAACCCGACCTGGTCCGTGAGAACCTGGACTACTTCGAACGGCAGACCGGCATCCGGGTGGACTACAACGCGGTGTCGGGCAACTACCACGACAAGATGGTGGCGCTGCACGTGGGCGGCGCACCCATGGAATGCTGCTACGTACGCGACGACGACTTCGCCGAATGGGTCGAGGCCGGCTGGCTGCGTCCCTGCGACGACCTCCTTGCCGCGGATCCTGATATGTCGGCGACGACCGCGGATCTCTTCCCCTACAACCTCTCGTCCATGACCTACGGCGGCAAGCGCTACGGGCTGCCGTACTACACCGACTTCAACATCTGGATCTACAACGCGCCCATGCTCGAGGCGGCGGGGTTCGACACCCCGGCCCGCACGCTGGATGAACTGACCGAGCAGGCCATCAAGGTCCGGGAGGCGCGGGTCCGCACGCCGGCCGGGGACGTCATCGAGTACCCGATCATGCTGAACTTCCGGCAGAGCGTGCTCGGATTCCTCGACTGGTGGACGCTGAATTACGCCAGCGAGGCGACGCTGTTCGACGATGACCTCAACCCCACCTTTCCGGACGACGAGGACCGCCGGGCCGAGACCATCCTGCAGTGGCTCACCGATGGGATCCACCGTCACCGCATCATCTCCCCCTCGTCGCTCACCGCGGGGCAGATGCGCGATCACGTCGCCAGCGGCCGCCAGGTCTACGGCATCCTCAACAAGTACGACCTGGAGTACGTGAACAATCGCCGGAACTCGGCGGCCGCGGACAACAAGCTGAAGCGGCGGGGATCCGACGCGCAGCACTCGAAGGTGTACCGGATGGCGCCGGTGCCGTCGATCTCGGCGGAACAGAACGGCACCCTGGGCTGGACGCGCATGTACTGCCTGACCTCGAGATGCCGGGAAGACCGGATGCAGGACGCCTGGGCGCTGATGAAGTTCCTGGGCGCAAAGGACGCGGAAGGGGAGTACTACACGGCGCGGCGCTGGTTCCGCCTGCGGGGACTGGGGTTCGCCTACCGGTCGCTTCTGGACGATCCCGACATCGTCGCGCAGACGGAGCAGTGGGGTGAAATCGACAAGGTCCGGGAGCAGTCCCGCCACGTCCGGCCGCGGGAGAACATCAAGGCGCCGTGGTTCCCCGATTTCAAGATCTACTACCAGCCGGAGATCCAGAAGGTCCTCCTGGGACAGCTGACCCCCCGCGACGGTCTCGCCCGGATCGCGGGGCGCTGCCGCCAGCTGATCGCGGAATGGAGCTGAACACGCAAATATGACCGTATTGAGACCCTCCCTTCTAATGACGAGGACGCGGGACTTCCTGCCCCTGCTGCTGAACCTGCCGGCGGTGATCCTGCTCCTCGCCTTCATCGCCTATCCCATCGGCATCTCCTTCTGGATGAGCCTGCACCGGTACAACCTGCGGCGGCCCGACCAGGTGTATTTCCACGGCCTGGAGAACTACGCGACCATCCTGGCGAGCCCCGAGTTCTGGAACGCGCTGTGGATCTCGCTGTACTTCACCTTCATGGCCGTCCTCCTGGTCATCGCGACCGCCATGGCCATCGCCCTGCTGCTCCACGAGTCCTTCCGCGGCCGCGGCGTCGTGCGCGCCTTGCTGCTCATACCCTGGGCCATACCCGGTGTGGTGAACGGTCTCATGTGGGTGGGTCTGCTCGGGGACTACGGCGCCTTCAACGCCATGCTGGAGGACACGGTCGCCGCCGTCAACTACCTGTTTGGTATAAACATTGTATATACGGGCATGGCGTCGCCCTTCGTGGCGCTGAACGCCGCCATCGGCGCCCACGTGTGGCGGAGCGTGCCCTTCGCCTGCATCATTTTCCTGGCGGCCATCCAGGCCATTCCGACGGAACAGTACCGGGCCGCCCGGGTGGACGGCGCCACGTCGTGGAACCGCTTCCGGTTCATCACGCTGCCCTGGCTTTACCACGCCGTGCTCGTCGTCGCCATCTTCGAGACCATGAACGGCTTCCGGGCCTTCGACCTGATCTATGCGCTCACGGGCGGCGGGCCCGGCGACGCGACCCACGTCATCGCCTGGCAGACCTACAAGGAGGCCTTCGCCCGGCTCGATTTCGGCGGGGCCAACGCCTATTCCTACCTCATCACGCTGATTACCATGACCCTGGCCATCATCTACATCCGGCTGCTGTACCGCCGCGGACTCGTCCAGGGATAGGGGATTTGCCATGTGGCGACGCGCCTCGCTCTATATCTACGCTTTGGTGGCCGTGATCTACCTGACCCTGCCCTTCGCCTGGGTGGCGGCCGTCAGCTTCATGCCCGAACGGGAGGTGACGCAGCAGCGCTGGTGGCCCGAGGAGCCCACCATCGGGAACTACAGCCTCTATTTCGACGTGGAGGGACAGTCAGCGGACGTGGGCGCCGCCATCGCCCGGCAGTTTCCCCGGGCCATCGTCAACAGCCTGATCATCGGGACCGCGGTGATGCTCCTGAACCTGACCTGCGGTTCCCTGGCGGCCTACGCCCTGTCGCGCCTGCCGTTCCGGGGCAACCTGCTGCTCCTGCTGTTCTATCTGGGTTCGCGGAGCGTACCCGGCGTGGCCATCATGATCCCCATGTACCTGCTGATGCGGAGCTACGGACTCCTGGACACGCACCTGTCGGTGATCCTGTCCCACACGACCTTCACCCTGCCCTTCACCATCTGGATCCTGAAGGGCTATTTCCAGACCGTGCCTCTGGACCTGGAACGGGCCGCGCGGGTCGACGGCTGCACGCCGCTGGGCGCGCTGCTGCGGGTGTTCCTACCGGTAACGACCCCCGGGCTGGTCGCCGTGGGCATCTTCGCCTTCATTGCATCCTGGGGCGAGTTCCTCTTCGCCCTGCTCTTCACCACCACCATCGCCTCCCGGCCGGTGACGGTGCTGGCGTCGGATTTCGCCCAGGAACTGCAGGTGCCCTTCACCGTCATCGCCGCGGGCGGCGTGCTGGTCATCCTCCTGCCCCTGGTCCTGTCCTTCCTCTTCCAGCGGCTCATCATCCAGGGTATCGGCGGGTCGGTGACGGGGTAAGCGGGCGACTGAATAACTAGATGTCCGATGATCCCGCGGCCGGTTCATCGTTAGTTAAGGAGAAACTTCATTGGCTCGAGTCCGGTTGAACAACCTTACGAAGCACTTCGGCGACGTGGTGGCCGTGGACGACGTGACGCTCGACATCGCCGACCGCGAGTTCCTGACGCTTCTGGGCCCCTCGGGCTGCGGCAAGACCACCCTGCTCAACATGATCGCCGGCCTGGAATCGCCCACGGCGGGCGAGGTGTGGTTCGACGACCGGAACGTGACGGCCGTGCCGCCCGAGCGGCGGGACATCGCAATGGTATTCCAGACCTACGCCCTCTATCCCCACATGAGCGTCTTCGACAACGTGGCCTTCGGTCTCAAGATGCGCGGCGTACCGGCGGAGGATCGAAAAAGACTCGTGCTGGCGGCGTCAAAGACCATGGAGATCGAACACCTGCTGGACCGCAAGCCCCGGGCGCTGAGCGGCGGGCAGCGGCAGCGGGTCGCCCTGGCCCGCGCCATCGTCCGCGATCCGGGCGTGTTCCTCCTCGACGAACCGCTGTCCAACCTGGACGCGCAGCTTCGCGTGGTGATGCGCACGGAACTGAAGCGCCTCCACGGCGAGCTCGAAATGACCTTCGTCTATGTCACCCACGACCAGGCCGAATCGCTCATCCTCTCCGACCGTATCGTGGTCATGAAGGATGGGCAGATCCAGCAGATCGGCACCCCCGAGTCCATCTACGACAGCCCCGCCAACACATTCGTGGCGGGTTTCGTGGGGAGCCCGCCCATCAACCTGCTCAAGGGTACGCTGGAGCAGACGGCCGGTGGCGCCTGGCGGGTGGTCGGCGAGGGGTACACCTGCGGCGTGGCTAAGTCATTGGTCGAGCGGATGGAACCGCCGGAAGGGCGGGAGGTTTACCTGGGCGTTCGGGCGGAGGATATCGAGGTGGGCGAGGTGACGGCTGCGGAATCGACCGATGAGGCGCCGGTTGCGGCGACTGCGGTAGTAGCGGCGTCTGATTCCGAGTCGGACAACCCCGCGGCGAATGCCCGGGCCTCCGTGGTCGTGCGCGAACCCATGGGCAGCGACCTTTACCTTACGGTTGACGTCGGAGGTATCAACGTCAAAGTGCGCACCCGGCCGGACGTTCGTTTCGACCGGGGCGACAGCGTGGACCTCTCTTTCGACACTGAGAAGATTCACCTGTTCGACGGGGAGAGCGGGACGTCGTTGACACCTGTTATTTAAGTCAGGGAAGTCCGGCCAGGTGTTCTTGCGCACGTATTCTGATCCCGGTTTGAAATCACGAGGTTAAAATGACCGCAACATCACAGCGCGTATTGGTGGTACTGGCTTGGGCTTGTGCAGGTTGCTGGCTGATCTATTGCCTGATGCTCAGGAGCCAGTTGCCCGCTGACATGGCCATTAAGTTCAGCATGGACGGCGATCCGAACCTGTGGCTGGGGCGCGAGATGTTTATATTGATAACCGTCCTGTTGATCGCTGTCGATGCCGGAATTTTCCATCGCATGGTCAGCCAGGTCGGTGACGCATTAACTTCAGTGGTTGTTTATGTTTTCTTTCTGTTCTACGGGGGTGTGATCGGTGTATTCTGGGAGGTCCTGGCGTTTAATTTGAGTGATTCACCCATCCAATGGATGTGGATCGGTACATTCGCTGTCGTATCGGGTCTGATTACCCTGGTGGTCGATATGGCGGGGAGGATGTCAAAATGAGATTCGGGGCACCCTGGAGTACGTCTGTAAAAGTAACCACGATGCTGGTAGTCGTGACGATTGCCATCGTAGTGATTGTTGGAATTTCCCTTTGGGAGGATGTTAGATCCGGTTCAAGCGTCCTGATTGCCCTGTTTGCGATCGTAATTCCTGCGCTGACGCTCGTCGTGTCCGCATGCTGGATGATCCGGGGCTACACAGTCACAGGTGAAATGCTATTGGTTCTACGCCTGGGCTGGCAATCGAAGCTGGACCTGAAGGCACTGGAGTCCGTGGAGGCCGATCCGGAGGCGATGGCTCGCTCTCTCAGGACGTTCGGTAACGGCGGGTTGTTCTGCTTCTGCGGCCGTTTCAGGAACAAGCAACTAGGCGCCTATCGCGCATACGCGACCGACCCGAAGCGGTCCGTCGTTCTGAAGTTTCAGGACCAGACTGTCGTGGTCACGCCGGACAGGCCGGATGATTTCGTCGCCTGTATTAAAGACCGGACCGGGCTTTAAAATGCCACGTGTCCGAACATCGCTGCGGAGTTTTTCAGTGTGTACAAGAGGTCTGTAATGGACGGTATACAGGCTGCCAGAACTTTTATGAACGTTTACTTCCCAGACTGCATCTCGGTCGTACTATTCGGCAGCGTTGCGAGAGGCGAAGCGTCACCCCGTTCTGACCTGGATCTTCTCGTGCTCATGCCCCATGAGGTTCAACCATATCGCAGATCGTACGCCGAGTACGGATGGTTTATCGAAGTATGGGTCGTTTCCCGGCGGTATGCTGAGGCAACAGTACGCCGACCTGATCGTAACCAAAACCCGGTCGCATTAACTGCCTACGCCGAGGGGCTCGTTCTGAAGGACGAGCAGGATTTCGCCAAGTTACTCCGAGGAAAAGCCCGCGCGATCCTGAAAGAAGGGCCACCGCCACTGACAAACCAGGAGATCGATACGTACCGCTACGTGATTACAGACTGGCTGGACGATTTCGTGGATACGTCACAGTACGACCAGGCGATTTTGGTCGCCCACGACCTGACGGTGAAGGCAGCAGAATTCATGGTAGCCCTGCACGGCCATTGGATCGGAGAACGCCGATGGTTGTATCGGGCGCTTCAAGATATCGATCACCCGCTAGCAGGCCGGTTTCTGGAGCAACTTGTCGGATACTGCAAGACCGGGAAAAAGGACGGCCTGGCCTCACATATAGAAGCCGTTCTGGCGTTGGCCGGTGGCAGGTTATACGCGGGATTTCAACAGGCTTTGGATGATTGACCCATCCTCCCCCTATACGAACCCCACGCGGCATCCCCTCAATACTTCTGCTCATCCGGCGCGTTCGGCTGGCCCGGATGGGATCCGCCCGCGTTCTTGGCCGTGTTCCCGCCGTCCAGCGGCATCAGCGCCCCGGTGACCCAGCTTGAGGCGTCGGAGGCGAGGAAGATGGCCAGTCCCTGGATGTCTTCCGACTTGCCCAGGCGGCCGATGGGGATGCCCCGCAGGTAGGTGTCGCCAAGCTTGGCGTCGGCGTCGATGCGCTTGCGCAGGCCTTCATTCATGATCTGGGCGCATACGATGGCGTTGACGCGCACGCCCTTGCTGCTCCACTCCGTGCTCATCTCCCGCGTCATCTGGGCCACGCCACCCATGGCGATGCTGTAGGACATGTGGCCGCGGCCGAGGGCCGACAGTCCGGCGATGGACACGATGTTGATGATGCTGCCCCGTCCGCCCTCGATCATGCGCTTCGCGCCTTCCTGGCAACTGACGTACCTTCCGACGACCAGGGTGTTCAGGGTCTGGATGAGCCCGGCCTCGGTGATTTCCAGCGGCAGTTGGTTGATGCCGCCCTCCCCGGCGATATTGGCCAGCACGTCGATGCGTCCGTAGGTTTCGTCCAGCCGTGCGAACATCTTTCGGATCTGCGCCCCGTTGGAGACGTCGCATACCACCGGCTCCGCGCGCCGGCCCCGGCGTTCGATCTCCCGGACCGTATCCTGCATGCCTTCTTCATTGATATCGGCCAGCATGAGATCCGCGCCCGCTTCGGCATAGGCGATGGACGTCGCCCTGCCCATGCCGGCGGCCGCGCCGGAGACCAGGGCCACGCGTCCGCTCAGGTCGAATAATGGATGAGACATTGCCACTCCCCCTTTGCATTTGAGACTTCTACGGCTATATTATATGGGTCGTTGCGCCCATTTATCCAGTCGAAATTACGGCCAGCCATCTCGACGGACATTCGTATGCCTCCCTTCACTGTCGTCTCCGATTACGAGCCCCGGGGTGACCAACCCAGGGCGATCGAAGAACTCGTCCAGGGCGTGAACCGGGGGGACAGGCACCAGTGCCTCCTCGGCATTACGGGCAGCGGCAAGACCTACACCATGGCCCAGGTCATTGCCGAGTTGCAGAAACCCGCCCTGGTGATTTCGCCCAATAAGACCCTGGCCGCCCAGCTTTACGGCGAGTTCAAGGGGTTCTTCCCGAAAAACGCCGTCGAATACTTCATCAGCTACTACGACTACTACCAGCCGGAAGCGTACATGCCGGTGACGGATACCTATATCGAGAAGGATTCGTCGGTCAACGAGGATCTGGACAAGCTCCGTCTTCGGGCGACGAGCGCGCTGCTGGAACGGCGGGACGTGGTGATCGTCGCCTCGGTGTCCTCGATCTACAGCCTGGGGTCCCCCGACGAGTGGAAGGAGTTCATCCTTCTCGTGGACCGGGGCGAGGCATACGAGCGGGACATGATCATGCGCAAGCTGATCGACATGCACTACAACCGGAACGATTACGATTTCGCGCGGGGCACGTTCCGCGTGCGGGGGGACACCCTCGACATCCTGCCCGCGGACCAGGAGAAGGGCATCCGCATCGAGATGTTCGGCGACGAGGTCGACCGCATCACCGAATTCGATCCACTTACGGGCGAGGTGCTGGCCGAACGGGACCGCATCGCCGTGTACCCGGCCCGCCACTTCGTCACCACGGCGCCTCGCCTGGATCAGGCCATGAAGGCCATCGAGGAGGAACTGGACGAGCGGCTTCGGGTGCTGTACGACGAGAACAAGTTGCTCGAGGCCCAGCGACTGGAACAGCGCACGCGCTTCGACCTGGAGATGATGCGGGAGATCGGGTTCTGCGCCGGCATCGAGAACTACTCCATGCACCTGTCGGGGCGGTCCCCGGGCGAGCGTCCCTTCTGCCTCTTCGACTTCTTCCCCAATGATTTTCTGCTGGTCATCGACGAGTCCCACGTTTCCCTGCCCCAGCTCAGGGCCATGTACAACGGCGACCGGTCGCGGAAGACCACGCTGGTGGAGCACGGATTTCGGTTGCCGTCGGCGCTGGACAACCGGCCGCTGACCTTCGAGGAGTTCGAGACGATGGTCAACCAGGTGATCTACGTGTCGGCCACGCCGGCCGACTACGAGCTGAGCCAGTGCCAGGGCGTCGTGGTCGAACAGATCATCCGGCCCACGGGGCTGATGGACCCCGAGATCAGCGTGCAGCCCGTGGAAAACCAGATGGACGATCTCCTGACCCGGATCCGGGAGCGCGCGGACCGGCAGGAGCGGGTGCTCGTGACGACGCTGACCAAGCGGATGGCCGAGGACCTGACCGACTATCTCAGGCAGCTGAACGTGCGGGTGCGCTATCTCCATTCCACCATTGATTCCATCGAGCGCGTCGAGATCCTCCGCGACCTGCGCCTCGGCAAGTTCGACGTGCTCGTGGGCATCAACCTCCTCCGCGAGGGGCTCGACCTGCCCGAGGTCTCCCTGGTCGCCATCCTGGACGCGGACAAGGAGGGGTTCCTGCGGTCGGAACGCTCGCTCATCCAGACGGCGGGACGGGCGGCGCGGAACGTGCGCGGCGAGGTGATCTTCTACGCCGACAACATCACCGACTCCATGCGGCGGGCCATGGAGGAGACGAACCGGCGGCGGGTGCTGCAGCAGGAGTTCAACGAACTGAACGGAATCGAGCCCGAGACCGTGTACAAATCCATCGAGGAGATCATCAAGACCACGGCCGTGGCCGACGTGAAAGCGGTGGACGACGACATGCCGATCCTGAACACCATCGCGAAGATGGACCAGAGCACCGTTCTGGAGGAACTAAAGCACGCCATGTACGAGGCCGCCGCCAACCTGGAGTTCGAGAAGGCGGCCAGGCTGCGCGACGAGATCAACCGGCTGGAGTCCCAACCCACGAAATGAGGCGGGCCGTTGCCTGCCGGGTCGGTTCGCTCCCTCCCGGGCCGGCCGCGACCCGTCCACCTGCCCATGCTCCTACCTCTCCAGGCTGAAAGCCCGTCCTATGGCCGGCCCGTGATCACCTACGGGCTGCTCGCGGCCAACGTGGCCGTCTTCCTGTTCCAGTTCGTCCTGGGACCGGTGGGCGAACAGATCTTCATCTTCAAGACCGCGGCCATTCCCTTCGAACTGACCCATTTCGTCGACCGGAACGAGATACCCATTCCGGGCACCTCCCTGCTTTATCCGGACGCCCTCGTGCCCTTCCCCCTGACCCTTTTCACGGCCATGTTCGTCCACGGGGGGTTCATGCACCTCGCCGGCAACATGCTGTACCTATGGATCTTCGGCAACAGCGTGGAAAGCGCCATGGGGGCGGGCCGCTACCTGCTCTTCTACCTCCTGACCGGCCTGTGCGCCACCATGGTGCACGTGGTATCCGAGCCCGATTCCGCTATCCCGATGATCGGCGCCAGCGGGGCGATCGCGGGCATCCTGGGCGCCTATTTCATCCTGTATCCCAGGGCCTACATCAAGACCTTCGTCCTGCTGTTCATCTTCATCCAGATCATCCACGTGCCCGCCATCATCGTACTCGGGATCTGGTTCCTGCGGCAGATCCTGGGCATCGGCAGCGACGGCGTGGCCTGGTACGCCCATATCGGAGGATTCCTCGTCGGCATGGCTCTCGTGCGGCGCTTCCTGCAGCGGCGGCCCCGAACGATTCATATCCGTCCGGGGGGCGAGTGGTGAGCGGACCTGCGGCGGAAACACCCTTTCTCGACACGCTCGGGATTCGCCGGGGAGACGCCGTGGCCATTGTCGGAAGCGGCGGCAAGGCCACGCTGATGTACCGGCTGGCCGGCGAGGCCGTCGACCGGGGTTACGCCGTCATCACGACGTCCACCACGCACCTGCATCCGCCGACGTCGAGGCAGACGCGCGGGTTCTACGTGACCGACGAGACGCCGGAGTGGCTGGCGCTTGTACCCCCTGACCTGAAAACGTGCCGCCACGTGACCGTCCTGGGCGCCCGGCCCCGGCCCGACAAGCTCAAGGGGCTGGACGCGGAGGAATTGGCGAAGTTGCGGGAGGTCTGCGCGCCCGACTTGCTGCTCATCAAGGCCGACGGCGCCCGCGCCCGTCTGTTCAAGGCGCCCGGGGACCACGAGCCCGTGGTGCCGGCGGGGACGACACGGGGCGTGGTCGTCGCCACCCTGAGGGCCGTCGGCATCCCGCTGGACGAGCGGCAGGTGCACCGGCCGGAACGCGTGGGCCGTCTGACCGGGTTGGGGCAGGACGAGCCGGTAACGCCCGAGATCATCGCCGGCGTCGTGAGTCATCCAGAGGCGTACCGGCGGGCCTTTCCGGAATCCGTACCCCTTTCCCTGTACCTCTCCTGCACCGGCGACGGGGAAAGCCTGGACCTGGCCCGGCGAATCGTCGCGGCCGTGCCCGGCTCGGTATTCGAAGGTGTCTACTGCGGGGATATACAGCGGTCGAAGGCGGTGGTGTATCGGCTCGCATGACCTGGCGTGCGCGAGGCAGGTGCGGCCGTGTCCCCGCTGTCTCGTGCGACCCGCCATTCCGCTAAATCCGCGTTGACACTCGACGCCCGCCGTGGTACTTTCTTGCCACGTCCCGGGGCTTTCCGGATTCGGAGAAACGGAGCGCCGCAGCGAAGGTTACGCGGGATTACCAGGGAAATCAGAGGAACGCGATGAAGACGGGTATGCGCTTTTCGACACTGGTACTGTGTGCGGCCGTTTCGGCATGCACGGTCATCCTCGCCTGGGGCTGTGGCGGCGGCGATCCGGACCGGCGCGTCGTGACGGTCTATTCGCCCCACGGCAAGCCGATCCTGCCCGAGTTCGAGAAGCTCTTCGAGGCCGCTCATCCCGATGTGGACGTCCGCTGGCTCGACATGGGCTCGCAGGATGTGCTGGACCGGGTGCGTTCGGAGCGGTCCAATCCCCAGGGCGACGTCTGGTGGGGCGCGCCGGCGACCAATTTCATCCAGGCCGCCGACGAGGGCCTGCTGAGTCCCTACCGGCCGACCTGGGCGGACGCCCTTCTTCCCGAATTCAGGGACGAGGAAGATAGGTGGTACGGCACGGCGCAGTTGATCCCGGTCATCACCTTCAACAATCTCGAGCTGACGAAGGAGACGGCGCCCGGGGACTGGGACGAACTCCTCGATCCCCGGTGGCGGGACCTGATCGTGATCCGGTACCCGCTCGCGTCCGGCACGATGCGGACGGTCTACTCGGGGATGATCTGGCGCACGTACCGGGACACCCAGATCCCAGATGCGGGTTACGAGTGGCTCACGCGGCTCGATGCCAACACGAAGGACTACGCCGCCGATCCGAACATGATGTTCCAGAAGCTCGCCCGCAAGGAAGGGCTGGTGTCCATCTGGCTGATGAGCGACATCATGCTGCAGGTGGACCGGTACGGCTATCCCTTCGATTTCGTGGTGCCGAGGAGCGGCGCGCCCGTGCTGACCGACGGCATCGCGCTGATCGCCAACGGCAAGAACCCCGACGACGCCCGGCTTTTCTACGAATTCGTCACCAATGTGGACCACACCGTCCTGCAGGCCACGGAGTACTACCGGATCCCTACCCGGGGCGATATCCCGAAGGACCGCCTGCCCGCGTGGATGGCCGATCTCTCCGTCGCCCCCTTCGATATCGACTGGAAGGTCTTCTCCGAACAGTCCAGAACCTGGATGAAGTACTGGGACGACAATATCAAGGACCGGGGATAGCTCTATTCGCCCGCCGTTACGGCCCGTTTCGATCTAAGCCTTGTTCTGATCCGCGCCCCATTCTGATCTCCGCCCATGGCCCAGGTCACCCTCAATCGCCTCACCAAGCACTTCGATGACACCCCGGTCGTGAAGGGCATCAGCCTGACGGTGGCCGACGGCGAGTTCTTCAGTCTCCTCGGCCCGAGCGGATGCGGCAAGACGACCATACTCCGCATGATCGCCGGGTTCATCTTCCCCACCTCCGGCACCGTGCTCTTCGACGACCAGGACGTCACCCACGTACCCGCCAACCGGCGGAACACCGGGATGGTGTTTCAGAACTACGCCCTCTTCCCCCACATGACCATATTCGAGAACGTGGCCTTCGGCCTGCGCACTCGGAAGGTGGCTGCGGCCGAGGCTTCGGATCGCGTGGCGCGGGCTCTCGACCTGGTGGGACTGGCCGGCTTGGAACAGCGCCCCGTACCCCAGTTGTCCGGCGGACAGCAGCAGCGAGTGGCCCTCGCGCGGGCCGTGGTCATCGAACCCGACCTGCTGCTGCTCGACGAGCCGCTGTCCAACCTGGACGCCAAGCTGCGGGAAGAGACCCGGGACCAGATCCGGGAACTGCAGACCAAGCTGGGCATCACGGCCGTCTACGTCACCCACGACCAGGAGGAGGCGCTGGCCGTTTCCGATCGGATCGCGGTGATGGAGGAGGGCGAGTGCCGGCAGCTGGACCGCCCCGACGCGATCTACCGCAGGCCGGCCAACCGGTTCGTGGCCGCCTTCATGGGCAACATGAACCTCTGGGAAGGCGTGCTGGAGAAGGACGGGGAAAGGACGGTTTTCCGGCACGCGAGCGGACTGGCCGTCACCTTGTCCGCGACGCTCTCGACGTCTTCGCCGGCCGAGGCCGACACCGCGCCGGCCGATGACGCGCCGGCCGGTCCCGAAGGCCCCGTTTTCCTGGCCCTGCATCCCCAGGCCGTGCGGTTGACCGACGAGGATACGGAAGACACGGTGGACGGCGTCGTGACCACCCGGCGTTTCAAGGGCGCGACGGTCGAGTTCACCGTCGATGCCGGGGGCGTTTCCATCCAGGTCGTGGAGAACGCGGAAGGCCCGATGGCCGGGTGTCAACCCGGCGATGCCGTGCGCGTCCGCACCCCCGGCGACCAGGCGGTCATCCTGAGGGATTGAACCGGACCATGAACCTGTACGCCGTCCTCCGGCAACCCCGAGTCCTCGTCTTCATCCTGCTGGGATTCATCCTGCTCGGCTACATCGTCTATCCCGCCGCGCTCGTACTGTGGGAGAGCCTGTTCCGGGACGGACAGTTCGGCTTCGGCAACTACGGGGAGTTCTTCGATCCGGACAGTCCGTCCTACATGGAAGGCCTCTTCAACAGCGTCATGGTCTCCGTGGGCAGCGTGCTGCTCTCGGCCCTCATCGGCGTCCCCCTGGCCCTCATCTTCACCCA
The DNA here is from genome assembly GCA_009838645.1 of Gemmatimonadota bacterium. NCBI lineage: Bacteria > Pseudomonadati > Gemmatimonadota > Gemmatimonadota bacterium. The sequence goes on from VXRC01000024.1 coordinate 133,465, forward strand.
CTACGAGTTTCCCGGGCGGTCCGTGTTTTCCGCGCTGGCCATCCTGCCCATCGTCCTCCCGCCCCTGGTGGGCGTGCTCGCATTCCTGTTTCTCTACAGCGAAAGCGGCATGGTCCCGCGCCTCATCCAGGCAGCCCTGGGACTGGAGCGGCCACCCTTTTCGCTGAACGGGGTGTGGGCCGTGCTGCTCGTGCACGGTTACACCATGTACGTCTTCTTCTACCTCTTCACTTCGGCAGCGCTCCGGGGCATCGATCCCGCGGTCATGGAGGCTGCCCGCAACCTGGGCGCGTCGTCCTGGTTCAGCTTCCGGACCGTCACCCTGCCCCTGCTCACGCCCGCCATGGTGGGCGCGACGCTCCTGGTCTTCATGACGTCCATGAACTCCTTCAGCGCACCCTTCATCTTCGCGGGTGGATTCCGTTTCCTGAGCCTCAACATCTACACGTCCAAGCTGAACGGCGACATGGCCATGGCCGTCACGCAGACCGTGGTCCTCTCCGCCTTCTCCATCGCCTTCCTGTTCTGGATGCGCCGGTACGAGGGGCGGCGGCAGTACGCCATGAGCACCAAGGGCACGGCGAACGTCCGGCGCGAAATCCGGGGCCGCTGGGCGCGCCTGCTCGCGGGCGCCGCCGGCATCGTCATGGTGGTGGTACTCCTGCTGCCCCACCTGACCATCCTCCTGCTGTCCTTCGTCCAGGACGGCACGTGGACCCACCAGATCCTGCCCCAGGTATATACATCGGACAACTACGGCCGGCTCTTCCAGGATCCCACCTTCTGGGAACCGATCCGGAACAGCCTGAACATGGCGGTGGTTTCCACGGCGGCCGACGTGGCGATCGGCGTCACCGCGGCCAACCTGGTCGTCAAGGGCACGTTCCGGGGGCGCAAGCTGCTCGATGCCCTCGTGATGGTGCCGTGGGCCCTGCCCGGCACGGTGGTGGCCATCAACCTGATCGTCGCGTTCAGCCAGGGCACGCCCTTCAGCTTCGGACAGGTGCTGGTGGGTTCATTCTGGCTGCTGCCCATCGCGTACTTCGTCCGCCACCTGCCCATCGTGTTCCGGGCGTCCTCGGCGGCCTTCAGACAACTGGACGACTCCCTGGAGGAGGCGGCGCGCAACCTGGGGGCGGGGTGGTTCTACGCCTTCCGCCGGGTCACGCTGCCCCTCATCGGCCCGGGCGTGCTCGCCGGTACGCTGCTGGCCTTCGTCACCGCCCTGGGTGAATTCGTGGCCTCCATCCTGCTCTACGTCTACGACAACCGGCCCATCGCCATGGAGATCCTATCCCACCTGCGCCAGTTCAACATCGGCAGCGCCGCGGCCTACGCCGTCCTGCTCCTGCTCCTCGTGTCCGTCGTGCTGCTGGGTTCCAACTACTTCTCACGCGGCACGGCACAGCGAAGCCTGTCATAGACCCGCGGATGCAAGCGTCTCCCTCCACCCAGGCCACCCGGAGTCCTACGTAACCCGTGCTCAAGCGTTCCGACTACTTCCTCTTCACTTCCGCTTTCGTCATGGACTTCTGCACGGGCCTGGTGTCCTTCGCCGTGCCCCTCCGGGCCCTCGACATGGGCGCTTCCGTGGTGGAACTCGGGTTCATAGGCACGGCGGGCTCCCTCAGCTTCACCCTGGCCTGCACCTTCACGGGCAAACTGGCCGACCGCTTCGACCGGCGCCGGATCCTGGCCATCGCCGCCGGGTTGACCGCGCTGGTGTTCGGCATGCTCTTTCTGGCGGTGAACTACTGGATGCTGCTCGCGGGCACGGCCATGGGCTGGGGGCTGCTGGCCCTCTTCTGGCCGTCGGTGCAGGCGATGCTGGCCGAGGGCCGCAGCCGGACCCAGCTGGTCAAGACCCTCGGCACGTTCAACATGTTCTGGACCATGGGATTCATGCTGGGCCCTTTGGCGGGGGGCTATCTCTACCTCGTGGGTCCGACAGTGCCCTTTGCCACCGGCACGATCGGCATGGTCGTGCTCACGGTGGCGATCACGTTTCTGCGCTTCCGGTCCGTCACAACGCAGGTTGAGGATCCGGCAGAGGAGGCACAGGGACGCACGCGCGAGGACACGGCGCGCTTCCGCTGGATCGCCTGGACGGCCAATTTCACGGCATTCTTCATGATCGGCATGCTCAACAACCAGTTTCCCAAGCTCGCTACCGAACTTTTCATCCGGCCCGATACGCTCGGCATTCTGCTCGCCATCCCGCGGCTCCTGCAGATGTCGGTCTTCCTCATCGCGCGGTACACGACGTGGTGGCAGTTCCGCCTCAGGCCCCTCGTCATACCCCAGATCGCCGCCGTAGCCGGCATGATCGTCGTCGCGACGCAGGATGCCACCGTGGTACTGGCCTTCGCCTTCGGGACTGTCGGGTTGCTGGTCGGCGCCGCCTTTTCGGCCAGCCAGTTCTATTCCTTCTTCCAGGAGGAACGCAAAGGGGAAAAAGGCGCGCGCAACGAGATGATCGTCGGCATGGGCATGGTTTCGGGACCCCTGGTCGGCGGCCTGCTGGCGCAGCTCATCGGACTGCGCATGCCCTACGTACTGTGCTGCATCGTGCTGATCGCGGGAATGATCGTCGAGTACCGGTGGTACCGGAAGCGGAAATAGGGATAGGGATCAGGGGCTTGGGATCGGGGACTGAGGATAGCTCGAACGCCGCAATTGTGGTCCCAATAAAAAGATGCCGAGATGTCTTCGCTCAAATCTGACTAATCCGTAAACAGTCCGATTTACCGCATTCAACCGATGCAGGAGACGCCGTGTCCTATTATCCCATTGATACCCACGCCACGGTCCGCGAATTCGAAGCGGCGGGCATCGAGACGAGGCAGGCGGAAGCCATCGTCAAGGCGATGTCGTGGAGCCGCAACGACCTGGTGACGAAGACGGATCTTTCTGGATTCGCGACCAAAGAGGATCTGGCCGGGTTCGCGACGAAGCAAGACCTGGAGCGATTCGCAACCAAGGAAGATCTGACCGGGTTCGCGACGAAGCAAGACCTGGAGCGATTCGCAACCAAGGAGGATCTGGAGGGACTTAAAACGCGTCTGGATTCTTTAAGTGCGAAGATGGAGCGATTCGCGACCAAAGAGGATCTGGCCGGGTTCGCCACCAAGGAAGACCTGGAGCGATTCGCGACGAAGGAAGACTTTGAACTGTGCGCCACGAAAGAGGACCTGGAACGATACGCCACGAAGGAGGATCTGGTTGTTTTAAGAGCCGAGATGGCTGCGATGAAGTCGGACTTGGAAAAGCAGATCAGCGGCGCTGTCAACAAGATGATGGTATGTATGATCACCATGTCCGCGCTGATCGTCGGTATGATGAAATACCTTTGACCACTGAAGGGCACACAGGGCACATGGGGCAATACAACGATTAAAACGCCGGTTATCCTTCGGCGATCCGCTTGATCTCGTCCAGTCCCTTGGGCCAGGTCTCGTTGAAGTACTCCACGTAGTCGTTAAACGTGTCCGTTTCAACGGTCAGGTGGGTGCCGCCTTCCACGTCCTTCAGCGTGTAGTTCTCGAACGCCGGCGTCCATGCTTTCACCTCGTCGCTTTCCGTGTCCTCCACGCCATTGACGATATACCCGAGATGCCGAATGGACATGAATTCGTGGGGCCGGTTTACGTCGATCATGCTGATCATGCCGTCGCTGCCCGCGTTCAGGAACCGTATTTCACTGCCTTCGCTCCAGTCTCCGACAAAGTAGGAACCCTCGGCAAACAAGCTCGTCCACTTCCGAAATGACTCGTCCTCGAACAGGGCCTGCCACACCCGGTCCCTCGGAGCGTTTATTGTAATCGAGTAGCTGAGTTTCTCGGTGGCGTTCTGTTCTGACATCGCTTTACCCCTTCTCCAGGTCTGTTTCTCTAGTGTTGTTTGCTTTCCAGGTCTGTTTTCGTCAATCACTTCGCGCTTCGTCTTGCGTCATGGGCATTATCCTCCACCAACCGCCGCCTGTTCGACCACCTCCGTCAGGCGCGCCAGTGCCTTTTCCAATCGCTGAACACACGCCTCTTTCCCCAGGGCGGCGATCAAATGGAACAGGGACGGTCCGGCCATTTCCCCGGTTAGCGCCACGCGGCAGGGATGGATGAACTGGGCTGCCTTCAGTCCTTCCCGTTCCGACAGGTTCCGGACGACCTCCTCCACCGCTTCCGTGTCGAATTCAGCAAGCGCGGCGAATTCGTCGCGAAGCCAGCCGATCCGCGTAACCACGCAATCCGGATCTTTCGACCAGTGCTTCCGGACGGCCTTTGGATTGTAGTCGAAGTCGTCCGTGAAGAAGAACCTGCCCTGGACCGCGAATTCGGCCAGCGTGCGGCACCGTTCCCGCAGCAGGCCGATGACCTCCATCGCGTAGGCGTGGTCTACGGGCCGTCCGTCCGAATCTACATCGGTCTGTCCGCCCGGCTCTCCCTCGCCGATGAGACCCGCGCGTACCAGGAACGGCTTCGCCAGCGTCCACAGCTCCTCGTTGGACAGGGCCATGATGTGCTGGCCGTTGAGCCACTCGAACTTGCGCAGGTCGAAGACGGTGTCCCGCTTGTGGACCTGGTCCAGGGAGAACCGCTCCATGAGCTCGGCGCGGGTGAAGAACTCCTGGTCGTCGCCGGTCTGCCACCCGAGCAGCGAGAGGAAGTTGACCACGGCGTCGGACAGGTAGCCGGCGTCGCGGTATTCGGAGACGGACACGGCGCCGTGGCGTTTCGACAGCTTCTTCTTGTCCTCTCCCAGGATGCTGGGCAGATGAGCGAACTCGGGAAGTTCGGCGCCCAGAGCATGGAACAAGTGGATATGCTTGGTGGTGTTGGTGACGTGATCGATGCCGCGGATGACGTGTGACACGTTCATGTCCACGTCGTCGGCCACCACGGCCAGGTGGTACAGGGGCGTGCCGTTGGACCGCACGATGACGAAATCGTCGATGGTCTCGTTCTCCACCGCAATCTCGCCCAGAATCCGGTCCTGGAATACGGTTTTCCCTTCGGGGATCTTGAGACGGATGACTGGTTTGCGGCCGTCGGCCTCCAGGGCTTGCGCCTCGCCATCGGTAATGTCCGCATAGCGGCGGTCGTTCCGCCAGGACCGGCCCTCCGCGAGGGCTTCCTTCTTTTTGGCGTCCAGCTCTTCGGGCAGATAGTAGCACCGGTAGGCTTGGCCGCTTTCGACCAGTGCCCGGGCCCGGTCGACGTGCCGGTCGAACCGGCGGGACTGGTAGACCACCTCTTCGTCCCAGTCCATGCCCATCCACTCCAGCACCTCGAAAATGGCATCTACCCACTCGGGCCGGGAGCGGGCGGTGTCGGTGTCTTCGATGCGAAGGAGGAATCGGCCCTCCTCCCTGCGGGCGAAAAGCCAGTTGAACAGGCCCGTGTGGGCGCTGCCGATGTGGAGCAGCCCGGTGGGACTGGGAGCGAAGCGAACGCGTACGGTCCGGGACATGGGTCGTCAGGACGCCTGGGGATTCGAACCGCCGGCGTCTGCTGTCGAGGTCGAAGCATCAGAAGCGGGGGACGAGGCGGGAGGCGTGGCGTCCTCCGATGCGGGTGTTGTCGTCGGTGCGGGTGTTGCCGCCGGGGCGGCCGCCGGCACGGCTGACGGTAAGGCTTCGAAGGTCAGGTTCAATCCGCCTATTGCGCCTGCCAGCAGGTTGTACAACCAGGTCGCCAGAGAGATCACCAGGGCGCCGAGCACGGCGTACAGGACGGTAATCACGATCCACGCTATGACCGCGATCAAACCCGTGGCTCCCACGATATAACCCATCTCGTCGGGCATGCCTTCGGACATCCCCATCACGCCCATGAAACTCGCCATCAACGTGATCATCACGGCGTACAGCGCTCCGACCACGAAACCCACGGCGCCGGCGATGAGAAAGGTAATCTTGCACGCGGACCATGGGTCGATACGCTTCAGCTGGTATCTCATAATGGTACTCCCGGTGGCATTACGTGGAAGGGGCTTCCGGACCGGACCGCAAACCCGCGGCGGCCGCTATGCCGCCAATGAAGAACAGCGAACTGACTACGAACGGAGAGGGAGGGATTCGAACCCTCGGTAGGTTTTTGACCCACAATCGCTTAGCAGGCGATCCGATTCAGCCACTCTCGCACCTCTCCCAAGGGATTTCCGCGTCGCTGGACGGTGGGGGTGGGATTCGAACCCACGGTACCCGCAAAGGTACAACGGTTTTCAAGACCGTCTCTTTCGGCCACTCAGACACCCCACCTGACAGGCGGCAATATAGGCTGATCAAGCGGCGGGTGTCAAACGAAAACGGCTGTCAGCATGGCCTGTGAGGCCCCAGTTGAACGTCCTGCAACTCCCCGGAGCGCTTGACCTGATCTAAAGGTCCATTTAGTTTACATTTTTAACCATTGGCATGGCTGAAAACCCTTGTATGCGGAGCATCGATTACGAAACACCGGGCAGCACCGCATCCGGCCCGAATTCGGGATCGCCGCGGGATGTCCAAATAGACTGCAATACAGTGCCCGTGAACAGTGCCTGTGAGAAGTGCCCGTAAAAAGTTCCTGTTACTGGAGACCAGTTCCATGATACGGCGAATCTGGCGACTCATCGGTTACGTGCTGTGCTCCCTGTTCATCGGGACGTACCCGGCTACCCACTACGCATCGCCGGGGGATGCCGCGCCGGGTAATGCCGCGCAAGTTGACGAAGACTGTTACGTGGAGATCGCGTCCATCGACTTCGGGGACGGGAGCGGAAAGCTCGAGAACAACCGGTTCCGCCATGTCTTCCAGTACATCGATACGCATCCCTACTATCGTCGAGTCAGCGACGTGTACGTGGGCATCGAGACGGTCCGGTACTTTCCGAATTCGACCCGGCCGAACCGGTCCTACTGGAGCATCGTGGACGGAAGAAAGGGCGTCGGCGCCGAGGAACATTACTCGCTCATCCAGGACTTTCGCGGTGAAGCAAACGTCCTGGGCGTCGCGGTCGGTATCAATGTAGCCGACGAGTTCGCGTTCTTCCTCTACGACCGGAACAGCGATACAAACGCCGGTCACTATGCGCACGGCGCGAGGGACGGCCTGCTCGGTGTGATGACGACCATCGAAAACAAAGCGGAATTCATCAACGTGGAGAAGGCGTCGAGCTGGCGCATCGGTTCCAATACGAAGCTACGAGCATGGAGCGCGCGCTTCGTGGATTCGGACGGGGATTGGAACGAAGGGATTTACTCGAACAAGCTGTTCAGGACGTTGTACTTCATCAACAGCAAGGTGACCGTTGCGGGCGTCGAGCGTGAAGTGAACAAGATCTGCAGGCTGGCCTGGTCTCCCGTGGTGGTGACGAATTCAGACAAGCTGGTCCCGGCCATCGAGGCAGAACTGGCACGCCGGGCGGACCGAATTCACGCGTTGCGGATCGTCAACAACGAAGTGCCGGCATCGCCGGCGGAATGGAGGGCCGCTTTCAACAGCTTGCGTCCCGAGACGTTCATTCATGTGCTGACAGTGCCCAGGAATCATTCCGGCGACATCGGCGTGATTACGGAAGTCGGTGAAATCGCGATCACCTTTACGCGGGACCCCTACAGCGACCTGATCTACTACCGCCCTGAGAAGGTGTGGAGGCTGGACGGAGCACAGCACAACACAACTCCGGGTTGTATCACTTTTACATTCAGGGACGTCTGTCCGTTGACGGACGGGACCTGGGATGGATCATCGAAGCCATGATCGGCACCTACTGGCGATGCTGCGACGAGAACACCCACAATCTGAAGCACCAGAAGTTCAAGATGCAGTGGAAGAATGTAGACCGGGATGAATTCCGTATGCGGTGCGGATCCGACGCGTGCGAGGTTTATATCAGGAAGCGAAGCCTGCAGTTACGCTGACTGAACAGATATCTCAATGTATGTGATGCCCAATCACGGGTCCGAGATCCTCTTTGTGAATTTTCCTCTCAATCCATTTTGCAAGCTTCTGATAAAAAGCTGGTTATTGTACCTCAGCCAGATCTCTCAATCAATCGCATCAGATTCGACACATGATCCTTCAGGCGACGTCTGCCCTTATCGGTGAGCTGGTACCAGGTCACGGGTCGCCTATCCCTGAACGTCTTCTCGATCTTCAGGTATCCGGCGTCCTCGAGCTTGCGCAGGTGCGTACCGATGCTTCCGTCCCGCTCATCGAGCACCTGCTTCAAACGGCTGAAGGACATCATTTCGTGTTTCGATAGCAGTACGCAGATGGCGAGGCGTACGCGGTGTTCCAGGAGTCCCGCCAGTCCTTCCAATTCCTGCAGAGACGATATGTCGGGATCAGTCGGTGGCATCGGATTTTCCCCCGCCGTATAAGGCTACCACAAAGAGGGCTGCTGCAATGACGATACCCGAGGCGGTCGAACCATAATCCGGAAGGTACAGGATGATGGGGAAACAGATCCCTATGAGAATACCGACCGGTACTAGACGTCGATCCAGGTGCAAGCCAGCATGAAAATAGGATAGGGCGAGCAGAAGCACCGAGAGGGCGCCTATGCCGGAATCGGTTAACTTCCCACCCGCGACCAGCAACCCGCCTAGCAAGCACGCGACTACATATGCCAGCCAGTGCTTTACCCAACGCATCCCTCTTTCCCTATCCGCCTGGCCTATGCGTGCGCTGGTTCGTGAGCCTAGCCACATGGACAGGAGGAATCCGACTGGAACGGCGACCCACCAGTACCAACCTATCCAACTCTTATCATCCACGAATTCTCTTAAGGGAATACTGATGAGAATGATGACTGCCCAAAGCATATAAACCGAACGGAAGGGGACGTTATCCGAACGGTCCGTCGCGGCGCGGACATACGCCACGTCTTCCCTGAGCTTATCGATGTCTGTCATGATATTCTCCTTATCAATGAGTACTATTATTAAGAGATTACTCTGGAATATAGAGTATAAACCCGCTCATGTCAACAGAAAAACGAAATACGCTAAGATTTAAAGGGATATGAGAGGAATTTGAAGTCGTCGCTAACCTGCTGCACTGGTTGGCTGGTACGCCGTCCTAGTCCGGTATCGAACCTGGTGGCCGGGTTCGAGCTGAAAGCCCCTACACCCGCACGGTCAGCCCGTCGTGGAGGGCGGTGCGGTAGGCTTTGATGGCGGGGACGAAGCCCATCAGGAAACCGGCCGTCACCACAGCGCCCATGAAGAGCAACTCGACGGAGCCGGGGGGCCGGATTGGGATGAACAGACCAACCTGTGCTTCGACGAGAGACTGTCCGATTGAGAGCAATACATACACCAGGGCAAGTCCGGCGATTGCCCCTGCCGCGGCCAGGCACACCGACTCGAGCACCAGCAGGGCGACGATCCGGTTGGGACCGGCTCCTACGGCGCGCAGGATCGCCATCTCCCGGCGGCGCTCATTGAGCGAGGTGTAGAGCGAGACGAGCATACCCAGCAGCCCCACCAGCACGACGAAGATGGTCACGAGACGGAGGCCGGTCTCGGCGTATCCCAGGCTTCGCCACATCTCGTTCAGGGCGACACCGGGGATCACGGCCATCATCGGCTCCTCCTCGAAGTCGTTGATCTCGCGCTGCAGCATGAGTACGTCCCGGCGGTCGGTCGTGCCCACGAAGAACGAGGTCACCTGCGTAACTTCGACATCCTCGATCGAGAGTTCCGCTTCGCTGTGGACGTGTCCGTCGTCTGCGGTAGCCGCCACCGTCTCCTCATCGTCGTGCCCGTGGTCGTCGTCCGTGGTAGCCGTTCCCACCTCCTCGTCATCATGCCCGTGTCCTTCGTCCGCGTCAGCCGTCTCCTCGTCGTGGGCGTGTCCGTCATCCGTGTCAGCCGCCTGTACTTCATCGTCGTCGTGCCCGTGTCCTTCGTCCGTGTCAGCCGTTTCCACCTCGTCATCGTCGTGCCCGTGTCCGTCGTCTGCCGCCTCCTCCTCGTGCGTGTGTCCTTCGTCCGCGTCAGCCGCTTCCACCTCATCATCGTGTGCGTGCCCGTCGTCTGCGGCAGCCGACTGCACCTCTTCGTCGTCATGCTCGTGTCCGTCTTCCGCCGGGGCCGCCTCTGTCTCATCGTGGACGTGCCCATCGTCCGTCGGCGCACCGTCCTCCCAGTGGATGGCCTCCATGCCCTCGAGGGTCACGTAGAGGGCGCGGTCAACGGGGGTGAACGTCTTGGCGAGGACGCCCACTACCGTGAAGGGCATGTGGTCGTGGACCAGGAAGCCCACCTCGCCGATTCCGTGCGTCACCGCGATCTCGTCGCCCAGTGTATAGTTCAGTTCGGACGCCACGTCGGCGCCCAGGGTCACGTCGTACAGGTTCTCGCTCGCCCGTCCCTCCGCGAGCACGATTTCCTGACCGCCTCGATAGCGATAGTGGCGATAGAAGTCTTCGTTCGTTCCGATGACCCGGAATCCTCGGTGGCTGTCCCCCAGGCTGTAGGGGATGGTCCACTCAACGGCCGGGTGATCCGCCCACTGCCGGTAGGCCTCCCACGAAACGTTCTCCGTCGGCGCGCCCATGCCGAAGACCGAATACAGCAGTAATTGGATCGTGCCGCCCTTGGTACCCACGATCAGGTCGGTCTGGCTGATGGTGTTGGAGAAGCTTTCGCGCATGCCCACGCGCACGTTCTCGACGCCGATCAGGAGGGCGACGCTAAGGGCGATGGAACCCACTGTGAGCGAGGTGCTGAAGGCGCGGTTGCGGAGCGACTTGAGCGCGAGGTCCAATACCAGCATCAAAGCACCGCCTGGTTGACGTCGGGGAGCGAGATGGTGCGGGAGAACATGCCTTCCAGGGCGCGGTCGTGGCTCACGAACACCAGCGTTGCGCCGGCGCGCTCGCACTCCTGGAAGAGCAGCTCGAGAAAGTCCTCGCGCCGGTCGAAGTCCAGGGAGGAGGTCGGCTCATCGGCGACGATGAGCTCCGGCGCGCCGATGAGCGCACGGCAGGCCGCCACCCGCTGTTGCTGGCCCACCGAGAGTTCGGTCACCGGCTTATTCAGCAGATCGCCGATGTGGAGATGACCGGCCAGCAGCGCGGCGGACTCCTTCACGCCCGCGCCGTCCAGCCGGGCCCGGCGCCCCGCGTGCATGCGCACCGGCAGGATGATGTTGTCGAGCACCGACAGGTAAGGGATGAGGTTGAACATCTGGAAGACATAGCCGATGTGCTCCGCCCGGAAGGCGTCCCGCTGTGGGGCCGAGAGTGAGGCGAGGTCCTCGCCCAGCACCGTGACGTCGCCCTCGTTCGCTTCCAGGACCCCCGCCAGCACGCCGAGCAGCGTCGTTTTGCCGCTGCCGCTGGGGCCGAACAGGAACGCGCGTGTCCCCCGTTCGAGGGCCAGCTCGGGGATGTCCAGCACCCAAGGGCCGCCGCCGTAGCGGAAGCGCAGATGCCGGATGTCGATGGCGAGGCTCATCTAAAACATATTCCTGCGAATCGTAGCTTCAAAAAAACCGGCGCATCCCCGGAAAAAGCGAGTGCGCGCGCTGAATGCATGCAGGCGTCCTGGTCGTGTCGAGCAGGCGTCCACATCGTGACGTGCGGATGTTCGCGTCGCGTCATGTACGTGTTCGCGTCGCATGTTGCCGGCGTCCGCGTCGCGGATCAATACTCGTATGGATAGACCCGCTTGCCGGTGATGGTGAAGCCGACGTAGCCGTACACGCTCTTGGTCATCTCGATCTTGAGCACGCCTTCGACCCACACCGGGTTCCACCCGTTTAAAAACGCCCATTTGTCCTTTTCCATCTCGATGTAGATGAGCTGGTTGGGCGGGGGAGGCGGCGTATGGATGCAGGCGCCGACATAGGGTACGAGGAGGAACTCCGTTACCGAGGACGCCCAGTCTTCAAGCGGTACCGCAAATCCAGGGACCTTGACGACTTTACCGTCGAGTTCCGCCAACTCCTCGCCCGGCTTGCCGGTGCGGTAGTTGAGGCTGGCCAGGAGGTGCCAGCCCACCTTGATGGGCTCGTCGGCCGGCGCGACCGGCGGTGCGTACGCCGGTGCGTCGACCGGGGGCTCCGGATCGGCCTTCGGGACGGCCTCCGGAGGTTCGGGCACAATGCTGAGGGTTACCACGACCAGCAGGGCGGCGGATACAAAGAGTAGTTTACGGGTGACGCCGATCATCGAAAAACTCCGGTTGTCAGGTCGTCTGTTCGATATATATAGCATTCAGCCAACTATTGGCAATATAAATGTATATGTTCCGTTTAACGCGTTAACTGCTTGAAATGAAAACACGAGCCTGTCATTTCCATCTGATCCTTCTCCTGGCGTTCGCGACTCCCGCTTGCGACAAACCGACGTCCAGCGTCTTCAGCGAACTGCAGATCCGGCTTGCGGCGCAGTCACCGAACCAGCAGCACGTCGGATCCGTAGTCGTGCGATTCTCCGAGATGGCCGTTCGCTCCGCCGCGAACAGCGAGTACGGGACCCCTGGCGCCGTGCCCCACACGATCGACCTGGCCGAACTCGGCGGGAGTGAAACCCGTATCCTGGACGTGTTTTCCGTGGCCGAAGGCAGGTACGACGCGGCACGGCTCAAACTCGACGGCGTAACCGTGACGCTGACGAACGGTTCGCAGTTCAGCGAGGTGTTCTCGCCACCACTCGGCGTGGAGATCGTCGTCCAGGGATCTACCCCCGTAGTCGTCGAGCGAAATCGAAAGGCCGATGCGGTCATCGATTTCGATCCGATGCGATCGATCACCCTCGAGGGGGACACGCGGCAGGTCCACGACATCACCGGCTTCAGGTTCCAGCCCAGGGCCCGGCTGGTCGACCTGGCGAGTTCGGGACAGGTCTCCGGAACCGTCAAGCACGATAACGGCACGCCGGCAGTCCTCCGGGACGACGTGCCATTGCCCGGATACCCGATTACCCTCTTTCAACCCGGCGGGACGGATTCGGTGACGGTCCGTACCAATGACTCCGGCCGGTACACCGTTTTCTTCATGCCCGCCGGGTCTTACGCCATGTACGTACCGCAGACCGAAGCAACCGAAGCCTGGACATGGGAAAACATCGAGGTGACGACCGCCAGTACCACCCGCCAGGACATCGTCCTCGCCAGGCGCTGAAGTCGCGGCCGGGCGGCTGATCTCGCCAGGCGCTGAAGTCGCGGCCGGGCGGCTGATCTCGCGGGAAATGAAGCCTTGACGGTACCGGGACCGGCCTGCACATTGTCTTTCTGTTTTCAAGGAAAATGGCTGGTCCGAATGCGAGCGATTCCGATACCGCGGCCCGGTGCGCCTGCCACCGCGTGGGAAGGGGCGTTTGATGGCTTTTTACATGTACCTGTCCATTACCGGCGAGGGTAAAATCACCCTTTATGAAATGGACCCGGACAGCGGCGGACTGACCTTCAAGGAAGATGTCGCCGCGGGCGCCGGCGTGATGCCCCTGGTTGCGGGTGACGGCCTTGAACGTCTGTACGCCGGACTGCGCGGCGAGCCATCGGTACAGACCTACAGCCTGGATCGTGGAACGGGCCGCATCACGCTGCTGGGCACCACGCCTTTCGACTGGGACACGACGTACATGTCCCTGGACAACACCGGCCGATTCTTGCTGTCGGCTTCCAACGGGCACGCCGTGGCGGGCGTCCATGCCATCGGTGACGACGGCATCGTCCAGAAAGCGCCGGTGGACCGGCAAAAGACGGCGCGGGGCGCCCACTACATCCAGACCGACCGGTCGAACCGTTTCGCCTTCGTGCCCCACGTGTCCGAATCGAACACGATCTGCCAGTTCAAGTTCGACGAGCACACCGGCAGGCTGACACCGAACGATCCGCCCCGGGTGGAGCAGCCCCCGGATACCGAGCCGCGGCATTATTGCCACCATCCCACGCTGGACGTGCTGTACGTCGACAACGAGAAGGCAAGCAGCGTGACGGCCTACCGGTTCGATCCGGACCGGGGGACGCTGGAGGCGATGCAGACGGTGTCGACGTTACCCGCGGGTTTCACCTGCGAGAACACCTGCGCGCAGTTCCATATCCATCCGACCGGCCGGTTCGTATACGTGAGCAACCGGGGCCATGACAGCATTGCCGGATTCGCGATCGACCAGGACTCCGGACTGCTGCGTGCCATCGGGCAGGCGCCGACCGAGAAGACGCCCCGCGCCTTCAACCTGGACCCGCAGGGCCGGTTTCTCTACGCCGCGGGACAGGCAGAAGGAAGACTGGCGTCCTACCGAATCGACCAGGACACCGGCGCGCTTGCGCCGCTCGACGTGTACGACGTAGGACCTTCGCCGGCCTGGGTGATGGTTCTGGATATGGATGCGTAAGGACCGACGGGAGTAAGCCATGGCATCCACCTTTGATCTCCTCGTAACCGACGGCCTGGTCGTCAACCAGGATGGCGTGACACCCGCCACGATCGCCGTGCGGGACGGACGCATCGCGGGCGTGCTCGAACCCGCCGCCAGGCCCGACAGCGCACAGCAGCTTTCCGCGAAGGGCCTGCACGTGCTGCCCGGCCTGATCGATCCCCACGTGCATCTCCGGTCGCCCGGCCACGAAGAGCGGGAAGACCCCGTATCCGGCACGAGCGCCGCGGCCGCCGGCGGCATCACGACCCTGCTCGAGATGCCCATCTCTCCGGTCGCTGCCAGCTCCGCCGAGGGTCTCCGCACGCGGGGCGAGGCCATCGGCGCGCATGCGCTGATCGATTTCGGTCTCTACGGCGCGGCCGGCCATGAGAACGTGGACCTCATCGCCGAGGTGGCCGAGGCGGGCGCCGTGGCCTTCAAGACCTTCCTGACCGCGCCCCCGACCCATCGCGAGGGTGAGTTCTTCGGCCTCTGGTGCCTGGACTACTCGCTGCTGCGGGACGTCATGGCCGCCACGGCCGCCACGGGCCTGCGCCACAGCTTCCACTGCGAGAACTGGCCCATGATCGAGACGCTCATCGCACGGCTGTCCGCCCAGGGCCGCAACGACGGCCTGGCCCACGCGGAAAGCCGGCCCTCCATCGTTGAAGACACCTCGGTCGCCGTCATGATGAGCCTGGCCGCCGAGGCGGGCGGTCCGGTGGAAGTCGTGCACCTGTCGAGCCCGCGGGCCGCGCAGATGGTGAAGGAGGCCAAGGCGCGGGGCCTCGACGTCATCGCCGAGACCTGTCCCCAGTACCTCTTTCTGACCGACCAGGTCCTGGCCGCGCACCGCGGCTTCGCCAAGTGCAACCCGGCCCTGCGGCCGGCCGAAGAGGTCGAAGCGCTCTGGTCCTACCTGCACGACGGCACCCTGGAGTTCGTCGGCAGCGACCATTCCCCATTCCGGCCGGAAGAGAAGGAAGGGGACGATATCTTCGCCATTCCGCCCGGCCTGCCCGGCCTGGAATCCATGGCGCCCCTGATGCTGACCGCCGTCAACGACGGCCGCCTGTCGATCACCGATCTGGTGCGGCTGATGTCGACCCGCCAGGCCGAGATTTTCCGGCTTCCGGGCAAAGGACGCATCGCCATCGGTAACGACGCCGATCTCACCTTTGTGGACCTGGACGCGCGGTGGACTTTCGACCGGAACCAGTGCTTCACCAAGGCGAGGGATGTCATGCGCATCGTGCACGGCATGCCCATGAAGGGCCGCGTCCAGCGCACCATGGTGCGGGGGGAGACGGTGTACGAGGACGGCAAGATCACGGGCCGGCCCGGTTACGGCCGCTGGCTTACGCCCAACTGACCGCGGAAACCCGGCTGATCGAAAGGACAAAAATGGCAGTTCCAGATCCCAGGGGCGTATACACCATTGCGCCGACGCCCTTTGAAGAAGACGGCAGCCTGGATACGGGCAGCCTCTCGACCCTGACCAACTTCCTCATCGACCTGGGGATCGACGGGATCACCGTCCTGGGTGTCATGGGTGAAACCAGCAAACTGGTCGAAGCCGAACGGGACCGGGTCATCGCCGGCGTGGTCGAAGCCGCCGCGGGTCGGATCCCGGTCTGCGCCGGAACCAGCCACACGGGGACGGACGGATGCGTCGCGCTCAGCCGGAGGGCCGAGGAACTGGGCGCCTCCTCGCTCATGGTGGCGCCGTCGAAGCTGGCCAGGGGCACGGACGAGGCCCTGCTCGCCCACTACCTAAAGGTGGCCGACGCCGTATCCATACCCCTCGTGATCCAGGACCATCCCACCAGCAGCGGCGTCCAGATGAGTATCGACTTCGTCGCGACCGTCGCCGACCGGTCTCCGCAATGCCGCTTTCTCAAGCTGGAAGAAGAACCGTCGCCGCGCAAGGCCAGCCAGGTGCTCGCGGCCAACCCCGACGTGGAGATCTTCGGCGGCCTGGGCGGCGTCATGCTCCTGGAGGAACTCCGCCACGGGTGCATGGGCACCATGACCGGCTTCGCCTACCCCGATATACTGAAGGACATCCACACGAAGTACATGTCGGGCGACGTCGACGGCGCCACCGAGACCTTCTACCGGTATTGCCCATTGATCCGCTTCGAAGGCCAGCCCGGCATCGGGCTGTCCATCCGCAAGAACGTCTACCAGCGGCGCGGCGCCATCAAGACCGCCCGGGCGCGCCAGCCCTTCGTCCCCCTGGACGACGGGACCCTGGCGGACCTGAACGATCTGCTGACGAGACTCGGGTTGGAGTGATCGCAGAGGGAACCGCTCAATCCCGCCAGTCGAGCAGGACCCCCAGCGCTTCGCCCGGTTTCTGATAGAGCAGCGCGAAGGCCTCTGCTGCCTCGTGCCAGGGGAAACGGTGCGTGGTCATTCGATCGGTCAGGATCGCGCCCGACGCGAGGAGTTCCATGGCGCGGCGGGACTGGCGGGCCCCCGCACGCGTCCGGTAGTACCCGCCCAGTAATTTGCGCCCCTGGATTTTGTTCGAAGGCAGCGAAAGCGGCTGGTCCTCGTAGAGCCCGATCAGGTGCATCAGCCCGCCAAGGGCCAGCATGTCGAGACCCTGACCGAAGGCGGCCGGACCCGCGGGACCGCCCACGGCGTAGATCACGATATCGGCGCCGAGGCCGTTGGTCAGGCGCTTCACGGCCCTTACGGGATCTTCCTCGCGTGCGTTGATCACCGTGTCGGCGCCGCATTCCGCAGCCATGGCGCACCGGTTGGCCAGCGCGTCCACGGCCACCGCCCTGCCCACACCATTCGCCTTGATGACCTGAAGGATCAGGTTGCCCACGAGACCCTGGCCGAGCACGACCACGGTGTCATGGGGCTTGATATCCTCCAACTCCACCCAGGTGACCGCGCTGCCCGTCAGCGGATAGTAGGGGGCGCGGTCGAAGGAAAGGTCCGCCGGCATGGGCATGACGATGGTCTGGTCCCAGGGAAAAACGAGCCGGGCCGGCCGGACCACGTACTGGGCGTGGGGCGCCAGGGCGACGACGCGATCGCCGGTTTCCAGGTGTTCGACCCCTTGCCCCAGCGCATCCACCGTCCCCGCCATGGAATAGCCCATGATGTCCGGGCTCACGGCGTGTTCCCGCGTGTACCGGCCGCCGAGTTCGGAACCCCGGCTGATGAGGCTGCACGCCGCCTTGATCCGGATCTCTCCGGGACCGGGTTCGGGAATCGGTACTTCCTCGAGTTCGATCCGGTGGAGCCCCTCGGGCTTGATGACGCGTTTCATGGTTGAGATCTGCTTTCCGTCAAACCCCAAAATCAATCCAATGTGAACTTCGCCAGGGTTCTTTGTACGTCGGTGACGTCAATTCCCTTTTTGAACTCTTTCTTAACCGGCAATTCGTTACCTGAAATCCATACTTTCATCTCGGAGTCGAGATCAATCCGCCCCGCCGTCTCAAACGAAAAATGGGCGATTGACTTATACGGAATGGAGTGGTATTCGGTCTTTTTACCGGATATCCCCTGTTTATCCACCAGGATCAGCCGCCTGTCCGTGAAAGCGAACAGGTCTCTGACCAGCTTGAAGACCCTGACCAGTTTCTCATCCTCTATCAGTATCTGCGAGAACTCCTTCTCGATCTCTTCAACTTCGACCTCCGAAGCGTTGCCCATGATGGAGTTCAGAATCGACACAATGCCTCCCTGTGGTTTCTTCCGATATACACTCTCTGGTTTATACACTCTCTGGTTCTAGCTGAACAGCACCGGTTCTTCCTGAACAGTAATGCCGGTAAAGCGGCTGTCCGTCAAGACCGGTCTTCCTCATCCAGTAGCGCCGCGGCCTTTCGCAGGACGTCATCCATGGCCTCGGCGGGCAATGCACAGATTCGCACTACCGCGCCGGACCGCCAGTCCACGCTTTCGAGCTGGTCGGCCAGGATGATCCCGGTCGCCGCAAGCCCCGCGGGGATCGCGACTTCGAACGGATACCCCTTCTCCTCATTGGTAATCGGACAGAAAAGGGCCAGGCCGGCCCTGCGGTTGTAGGCCTCGGGCGAAACCGCCACGGCGGGCCGCCCGGAAGGCAGGTAGGTGCCCTTCCCCGACCTGGAATAGATCCACACGATTTCACCCCGAACCGGTACGTAGCTTGATGTAGCCATTGTTCGTCTCCTTGTATCTCGCCTTCAGCCGTGGCTGCCGATGCTGATTCTGCCGTGCAGGTTGCGTTTCGAGATGCCCGGCAGCAGGTCGGGCAGTTTGAACCGGGTTCGTTCCAGCGGGACGAGGGTCAGTTCCTTGCCCCGGAGCACGAGTACCACCGGTGAATCGTCCCGGACGCCCATCTGGACGGCGACCGGTTTCGGGATGCGCAGCGCAAGGCTGTTGCCCCATTTCTTCACGCGGGATTTCATGCAAGCCTCCTGTGAATGTGATGTAGTGCCTCGTTTAGACACACCGCCAATGGGTGTATCTACCATGGTTCGTTAATTGATTAGTCGAGGCTATCTGAAGGGTCTCGACTGAATAGATAACGGATACGAGAATCTCCGCTGTTGACATGAAACCCGTTATGTGCATATATTTGCACAAATAGGAAGAAGTAGACTACAGGAGGAATAGAGTTGCTTAAAAATGACTCAGTCCGGTATCCTGCACTGATCGATGGCGAAAAAGGCGCCTATGGCGTGGCCTTCCCCGATCTTCCGGGCATCGTTGCCATGGGAAACACCATAGACGAGGCCCTGCTGAATGCGGAAGAAGCACTCAGGGATTATGCAATTGAAACGGAATTGGACGGCGATACCATCGCACGACCGTGCGAACTGGACGAAGTCCTGGTTGAACCGGGTCAGATCCTGACGGCCGTTCCACTGATTCGTCAGTCCGGGCGAAGCGTACGCATACACATGGCCATCAACGAAGGTGTGGCCGTTTTCATAGACAGCGAAGCGAATCGGCGAGGAATGACACGCACCGCCTACGTGGAATGGATGGCGAGGCGTATTGCCATGATGGGTGGATAAGGCAGGTTACTTCACCGTCTTCCGCAAGGTATACCGTCCCGGTTCGGGGACGTACCCCAGTTTACGGTTGAGCGCCAGCATGGGACTGTTCGTCGAGTCGTTGTGCGTACTGATCGACCGTGCGCCCTGGCTTCGGGCATAGCGTATCGCGGCGAGTTTCAGCGCGAGGGCTATGTTTCGCCTGCGGTACGACCGGATCACCCCGGTATGCACGTTGAAAGCCTGGCGCACCTCCGGGTAAAGCCGGACGGCGCAGATCCCAACCCAACGATCGCCGTCGGCCGCGAGTAACTGGCCGTCCGGACGGTACCAGCCCGCCTCGTAGACCCACTCGTTGAACTCCTCGAAGGACAGCCCGGGCCCGGTCCAACCCGGCACATCCCGGTCGGTGATCGCATTGACTTCGTAGAGTTTCCCGCGCGCCTCCGGCGTATCTCCGAAATCTGCAAGCGAGTGTATCCGCAGACCCGAAGCCGCACTGTCCGCGATGATCTGCGCATAAGGTGATTCGTCGAAATGTTCCAGGTCCAGGCTCGACTGAAACAGATGTCGGTCGTTCTCGAATCCCCGCCGCCTTGCGAAGGCCTGCGAAACGGCGCAGTCGTCCCGGACTTCGCTCGTAACCGTGCTGGCGTTGTGGTGCTTCAGAAACTCGAGCATATCCGAATAGAGCGCCGCGCCGATGCCCCGTCCGCGCCACGCCGGCGCGACCCCTGCCCAGGCGTAGAACTGTCCTTCCGGGTCCCAGGTCTCGTGGACCGACACCGCGTAGCCCACCACGGCGTCCTCCCCGTTTACGGCGACTCGGCGAAAACTGATTCTGCCCGGCGCATCGTGGATCAACCACTCGTGCACGGTCTCTACTGATACGGGATTCTGCTCGAAGGTATTGACGACGGAAGCGATGCCGGGTTCGTCGGTGGAGGGAAGGGCGGGGCGGAGGCGGTACATGTCGAGTGACTACAGATTATATCAACGAAGATCAGGCGTCCTGATAAGCATCCAGAAACTCCTGTCTGGTAATTCGAGCTTGGGTGCAGATACGGCGTAACGTAGAGGATTTGAGCTTACGATGATTTGGCATGGTCAATGGAGTCCGTGTTCCATCTGGGTTATCTCTGACCATTGAAATATGATTGCCTTCGCGAACGATTTTGAAACCCAGCTTCTTCAGTGCAGTTGTCACCCGTTGGCGAGGTGCGTCGACAGGGAAAACCGCCATCAGTCCGTGAGTTCCGTATCTGTTACGTAAGCACTAATGACCTCAGCGTCATCCTCAAATGCTTCCGACCCGAAGCTTTCGATATGAAACACGATGGCGGAGGTCACATCCTTTAGCGCCTCGTCATATGTATTTCCCTGACCTACAACCACTCCGGCGAGACCCAATGGATACGCAACGAAACCGTCAACGTGTTCTTCAACGATGATTTTTAATCTACGCATTGCAATCTCGCTTTTCCTAATACGTGACTTGTTACTTTGAATATCATCTCCACTATAAAACAAACAGACGGAATCGCATCACATCTCGCAATTAAAACATAATTGGGAACTTAGTCAATTGGCACTCCGACACGAAAATACGATACTTAGCCGACAGACAGGCCCCTACACCAGCACCCCGGGCATTGGCTTGAACTGGCAGGCCTCGACGAAGATCTCGAAGAAGTCGGGGGTGGTCTCGAGTTCGACGTGCTCGATGTTCTTGACCAGCGCCTCCAGCTCCGCGCGGCGGGAGCGGGACAGGAGGATCTCCCGAGCGCCCTGGACGGCGGCGTTGCCGACCTTGACGATGCGGTCCTCGGGCACGGGGGCCAGGAACCCGATGTCGATGGCGTTGCGCACGTCCACGTAGTTGGCGAAACCCCCGGCCAGGAAGAGGCGGTCCACGTCGCCGGGCGCGACGCCAAACCTGCGCAGCACGATGTACTGTCCGCAGTAATTGGCAGCCTTGGCCTGGGCCAGGTTGCTGGCGTCCTGCCGGGACAGGGTGATGCCGGACTCGGCCACGACGTCCACTTCGAACTGTTTCCGGTCGGAAAACACGCCCTTCGGGCTCATCATCTCGTGGCGGCGCAGTTCGGCGAGGAGGTCGATCAGGCCGGAGCCGCAGATGCCCTGGGGCGTGGCATCACCGATGGTGCTCCAGGCGAACCGGCTATCCTCCCACTTCAGCGATTCGATGGCGCCTTCGTAACCCGGCATGCCGTACTGGATGCCGCCGCCTTCGAAGGCGGGTCCGGCGGGGCACGAAGCCGTGATCATGCGCCCGTTGCCCGCCACGACCACCTCGGTGTTGGTGCCCACGTCCACGAGCATGGATACGCCGGGCTGCGCGGCCAGTTCGACAGTCGCCAGATCGCCAGCCACGTCGCCGCCCACGTGGCTGGCGATGAGGGGCAGGCCGTAGACCCGTGCCTTCGGGTTGGCCCGGAGTCCCAGGCGGCGGGTGCCGATGGTGAGCGCCGTGGTCTCCCGTTTACCCGCGAGATATTCGTTTTCGATTTGTGACTTGTAAGGTTTCTGTCCGATGCTCTGCACGTCGAGCCGGAAGAAGAGGTCCCGCATGGTGGAATTGCCCGCGACGACGATCTCGTAGATCTCCTGCCGCGCCGTTCCCGTGCGCTCGCACCAATCCATGATCTCGTGATTGACGGCGTTGATGATGGCGTTCCAGAGTTCGTCCTCGAAGGCGCCGTCGTAGGAAATCCGGTGCATCACGTCGCTGCCGCCGAAGCGCTGGGGGTTCTCGAAGGAGCAGACGTGGACGCTCTTGCCGGTCTCGAGGTCCACGAATTCCATGACCACCGTGGTCGTGCCCAGGTCGATCGCGAGTCCGTAGACGTGTCCGCGGTACTGGTCCACCTGCTCGCCGTCGTAGAAGACGTCATCGCCTCGCCGGGTGACCATTGGGTCGAGCGCCGTGTCTTTTTCTTCGGTAAAGGTCAGGATCTTGGGCGTGCGGCGCAGGGGTGAGAAGGCGACGTCCATGTTCGGGTCGATGACGCGGGCCTGGCAGGCGAGGCGGTAGTTCTCCCGCAGGAAGGACTCCGGCTTCGTCCGGGGCGCCAGCCCTTCCATCCCCTGCCGGATTTCCACGATGCATTCGTGGCAGATGCCGTTGCGGAAGCAGGACGTAGGCACCTGCACGGCGAGATCGTCGGCGTAGTCGAAGATGGACTTGCCGATAACCGCGGGCCGGGTCGTCGTGCCGTCGGTCACCGATCCGCCTGTCAACGATCCGTCGGTCGGGTCCGCGGATATGTCCAAAGGCGTTTCCTCCGTCTCCCAGGCGCTGCGGTAGTCGAGCTTGTCGTCGCCGCCGCATACGAGCAGTCCGCCGGCTTCCCGGGGCTTGCGCTGGTTGCGGCACCCGAACCGGGCCGTGCATTCGTCGAAACGGTTCTTGTAGGGGCAGCGGTAGGTAGCCTGCTCGGTCGCGTGGGCCATCATGTCCTTGAAGATGGCCGTAATGCGGTCCAGCCGCTCCTGATACGCCGCCTTGTCGATCTTTTTCATGGGAGAATGTAGGGAGGTTGCCGGCGCTCAGGCTTCCTGTTCCTGCTTGAGCTCTACGAGGAGGCGCTGGGCCAGTTCCACGCAGCCCACCGCGTCCTCGGCGGTGCCGTCGGCGCCCATGTCGTCGGCGAACTCCTGGGTGACCGACGCGCCGCCCACCATGATCTTGACGTCCTCCCGCATGTCGTTGTCGATGAAGGCGTCGATGGTCTTGCCCATGTTGGGCATGGTCGTGGTGAGCAGGGCCGACATGCCCAGCAGGGGCGCTTCATGCTCCTCCACCGCGTCCATGAACTCGTCCTCGGAGGTGTCCACCCCCAGGTCGTGGACCACGAACCCGGCGCCGCGCAGCATCATGATGCACAGGTTCTTGCCGATGTCGTGGAGGTCGCCCTTGACCGTGCCCATGATGACGGTGCCGACGGGTTCGATACCTGAGGCGGAGAGGATGGGCTCGATGTGGGCCATCCCGGCCTTCATGGCCCGGGCGCAGGCGAGGACTTCCGGGACGAAGATGAAGTTCTCCCGGAACTTGATGCCCACGACGCTCATGCCGGCGATCAGGCCGTCGTCCATCACCTCCAGCGCCTCGACCCCGCCATCCAGCGCCGCCCGGGTCAGCGTGTCGACCGTCCCGTTGTCCCCATCGATGAGGGCCGCGGAGATCTCCTGCATGGCGGGCGTCGCCCGGGCGAACGCGTCAATGATCCGCGTCCGCTCGTGGGGTCGTTCGATGAACTCTTCTATCTCGTCCTTCAGAAAGTCGTTGGCGATATCGTTTAGTGCTGCCATGCGCTCCTGTCCGGTCCTCCCGGTTTCATGCCGTGTGAGTCTTGTGCCAGTCCTTCACCGCCTGCGGGATCGCCTTCAGGTTCTCGACGGACGCCTGCAGGGGCACGGCACACTCCGGTCCCACCATGTGAATACCGTGTTCCAGGTTCTGACAGACTTCCTGGCCCACTTCTTCGGGACCACGCGCGAAAAGCGTCTCGGGATTATTGATGTTGCCCACGAGGGAGATCTTGCCGTCGACCGCCTCCATGGATTCCTGGGGCTTGTTTTTCGAATCGAAATGAAAGGCCGCGAAACCGGTCTCCGCGATATAGCCCATGCGGTCCACGGTGCGCCCGCAGATATGCATGATCAGCGGGATGGGAATCCGTTCGGCCATCTCGATGTGCAGGTCCCGCAGGAAACGGCGGTAGTATTCGCCACTCACCAGGTCGCCCGTGGCGTGGTCCGGCAGGGTCAGGGCGTCCGCCCCGGCTTCGATCTGCGCGATGCCGAACTCCACCGTGGCTTCCTTCATGCGGTCCAGGGCGAGATGGGTCCGGCCTGGGTCGTCGAGGGACATGAGCAGGAAGGGTTCCACGCCGAAGCAGTGGTAGCCCAGGGACCAGGGCCCCATGGTCTTCCCGACGACCGCCACCTCGTCGCCGTATTCCTTCTTGAGCTTTGTGATGGCGTCGAGGACGCACTTCGTGTCCCGGTGCGTCAGGAAATCCGCAGGGATCTTGATGTCGTCCACGTCGGTCCAGATAGGTTCGCGCATCTTGACCGTGGGCCAGTTGTCCTTCTGCTCCCACTGGATCTTGCACCCAAGCGCGGAGGACTCCTGGATGATGGTGAATACCGGCATGATGGTGTCGAATCCGAGTTCCGTGTAGCTCGTGGCCGCGAGGCGCGCCATGAGCTCCGGGTCCCGGTTGGCATCCGGAAAAGGTGCGTCGACGAGATCCATCAGTTCCACCGTGGCGACTGACGTCGGATTGCACACGGGCGTGCGGTCCACGGGCTCTCCCCGCAGGGCGGCCAGGACCCGGTCCCGGCCCTTCATCGGCTTGATGATGTCGTCGCTCATGACTGCCTCCTTATCCATCCTGCTGGCTCGGCGCGGCCAGGACGCCCCGGCTCGCGACGGCCTCCTGTTCGCGCAGGACGGCCCGGACGTTGGGCGCGCGGACCAGCAACAGCCCCACCAGGGCGTCGTGTACCTGGCCGCAGGGGAAGACCACCTGGTCCAGGGTGCCGCTTACTTCGTCCATCTCGGCTAGCTTCATCAGGCCGCCCGCGATGAAGGAAATGCGGCGCTCACGGTCTTTTCCCTCGCCGTGGGCCGTGACCCGGTAGACGCCGTCGCCCTCGCTCAGGACCTGGATCTGCAGGCCCGATTTCTTATCCAGGATCTCCAGCGGCCGAGGTTCGACGGGACCCGCCGGATCCAGTTTGCAGGCTTCGAGGAACACTCGCTTTACCGCCAGATGGTGTGCATAGCCGCAATGAAACCGCAGGCGCCCGCCGTCGGCCGGCTCCATACCTCCGAGTACTTCCATGGCCTCCACCACGAAGGCGATCCGGTCCTCGACGCCTTCCCGCCGGCTGTAGGTGAATACCTGGTAGACCGGTCCCGTATCGTCCTGCTGGCGATACAGGCCGATCGAAATGTCGCCGAAATGTGTATCCAGCGGAACCAGTTCGATGCGCCTGCCTATGTCGACCGTCTGTCCCAAATCCCTACCTCGTTCATGGCCGTTCGCGGCCGATCACATTCTCGATTGCTGCAGCCAGCCCTCTCACCTAATCATTGCTCCATTCCCGGCCGCCGCGGCCGGCCCTATCCCTTGTCGTAACCGTCTTCCAACTGCTTCAAAAGGGCTTCGGCCACCGCTTCGGCCTCTGCTTCCTGACCGGGCCAGTCCTGCTTCTCGGACCAGTGCCACTCGTCCAGGTAGGCGTCAGTGCCGGTCAGCCCGTCCCGCATGGCCACCCGGTCGATTTCCTGCTGGAACCAGTCGGGCATCTGGCGTGAAAGGGGCCGGCGACCCCCATTGCGCCCTTCGTAGACGCGCACCTGTGCCGGGATGTCCCGCCAGTACAGTACTTGGTACACCGCCATGCCGACCGATCCCGTGCTCAGACCGCCCGGTCCATCGCCTCGCGAAAGGCGCGGATATGGGCGACACCCGTGCCGCAGCAACCGCCGATGAAGTAGGCGCCGGCCTCGAGGAGTTCCGGCACGTGGGCGGCCATCTGTTCCGGGGAATTTTCGTAGTAGGTCCGGTGCTGCTCGTCCAGCCGGGCCCTGCCCGCGTTCGGATAGGCCATCATGCGTCTCGGCGCCTCCCCCCGGGCATCCATGGCGCGCTTCAACTGCCCGATGCCGTTGATGGCGTAGGGCATCCCCGTGTGCTCGTCACGCCGGGACTCGGCGCCGCAGTTCAACCCGACGACCTGAATGTGCCCGAGCAGGTCGCGTCCGCCGGACTGCGCGCCGGCCGCAAGGATCTCCAGGAGATCGGCCGCCGAATGGCCCCAGTCCGTCTTGTAGATGACCTCGCCCGTGGCGCGGTCCTTCGTATACTTGTACGTCTGGTTCACGGCGATGGGCAGATCGAACTGCCTCAACACGTCCACGGCCAGGGCCGCCTCGTTGGCGGAGAACATGGTCTCGACGCAGAAGAAATCCACGCCGCCCTCCGCGAGCGTCGTGCCCACGCGCTCGTGAGCGTCCCGCGCGATGCTGTTCGCGATGCCGAACTCCGTGTCGCCGCTGTCGGCCTCGATGGCGCCAGGCAGGGGACCGATGGAACCGGCGAGGTACACGTCCCTTCCGCTGCGTTCGATGGCGGCCCGGGCATGTTCCACGGACAAGCGGATCAGCCCGTCGGATTCCGAGGCGTCCTTGCCGGCCATTTCGAGATGGGGAAAAGACGCCACGAACGTGTTCGTCCCGATCGCTTCCGAGCCTGCTTCAATATAGTCGAAATGGATGTCCCTGACAATGTCGGGGTACAGTTCATTGGCCAACGCGCTGTTGGCCAGTTCGATGCCGCGGGCGAAGAGTTCGGTACCGAAACCGCCGTCGTAGAGGAGGGGGCGGTCGTCGGCGATGCGTTCAAGAAAAGATTTCATGCGTTATGCTCCGGAAGCCCGGTCCGGCCGCCGGGCGACAGAATGGCTGCCGGCGCGGCTCAGGGCGCCTCGAAGGGCACCTGCTCGCGGGTGCGCAGTTCCATCGGCCGAAGCGCATGGTAGATGAATTCGTTGACCGGCGTGGGCACGTCCGCTTCCCTGCCCATGCGGACCAGCGCGCCGGTCTGGGCCTCCAATTCCGAGAACCGTTCTTCCATGATGTCCCGCTGCATGGAGGCGGTACCGCCGTATTCCACGCTGTCCAGGATGGCCAGGGTCTGGGCCACGATGTCATCGGGGAGGTTGACCCCCAGGGCGGTGGCCACCTGGTGGATCTCCTCCATGGCCGTCTCGAGGAGTCGCCGTGTTCCGGGCTGGCTGCGGACGACACCGATCGGCGCGCGGGTCACGCCGCCGATCCCGCTCCACGAGGCGATGAGAATGTACTTGCGCCACATGGCGGCCTGAATATCCGCCGGCGTGTCGACGATGAGTCCCCTGGTGCCTTCGAAGGCCCGCCGCAGCCGGTCCACCCGTTCGCTGGGCTGGTTGTCCCATTCGCCGAAATTGACGAAGGGTTCGTAGGCGACGTGCCGGATGAGTCCCGGTTCGGCGATGAACGAGACGATTCCGCATACGCCGCCGAGTACGTGACGCCAGCCGAATTCCTTTGCGAGTTGCTCCGGGGTCTCCACCCCGTTTTCCATGGGCAGGATGCAGGTGTCCGGGCCGAGCAGGGGCCGGAGTCCGTCGAGGGCGTCGGGCACCTGCCAGCACTTGACGCAGAGCATGACGACGTCCACGTCGCCGGCCTGCCTGGAATCGCCGAAGGCCTCGATGGAGGGCAGCGTAAAGTCGCCCTTGGTGCTTTCCACGCGGAGACCGTCCCGCTGGAGGGCTTCCAGGTGCTCGCCGCGCGCGATGAAAACGACCTCTTCCCCCGCCTCGGCAAGCCGTCCGCCGTAATAACCGCCTACGCCTCCTGTACCGAATACCGCAATGCGCACATGTGCCTCCGCTGGTCCGGGAATCCCGGTCGATGAATCAATTTCCTTATGACGCCTTCCATATGACGCCGCGCCGGGTCGTTAGCCGCCTTCGACTCCGGTCCGGCTCCGTCAAGCAAGCAGGCCAATATAATGGCATGAAGTTCGGGAGAGCAACTGCTTTTCAAGTGATCCGGCGGGAGACCGCGGCCGGTGAGACGCACGGAGTACAACTCGCTCGTGCCGCTGTGTTCGTCAACCCCCGCCGCGCTCGAGGACGAAGGCTTCCATGGCGTAGTACTGGGGGAAACCGAGCTTGTCGAGACGCCGGGCCGTGTGGGTGTTGCGGTCCTGCACCCGCTCCCAGAATTCCCGGTCGTCGTACGCGCCGGGGAACATGGCGGTGTCCTTCTGGGATTCGTGCCGGAAGATGGCCTGGATCTTGCGCTGGAGGTCTTCGTAGGAAAGGGGAATGAACACGTCCGCCTCGTCCACTTCCCACTCCTGCCAGGCGCCCCGGTAGAGCCACACGTCCGGATCCGTCCTGTCGTAGACGGCGAGGGCCTGGTCGATGACCTCCTTGCACATGCGATGGGTGCCGTGGGGATCGGACAGGTCTCCGGCGACGAAGACGACTTCGGGGCGGATGTCATTGAGCAGATCGAGGACGATCCCCACGTCTTCTTCGCCGATGGGAAGCTTCTTCACCTGGCCGGTCTTGTAGAAGGGCAGGTCCAGGAACCTGGTCTTTTCCGGCGGGATGTCGAGCGTCGAAGCCGCCGCGATGGCTTCGGAACGGCGGATATTGGTCTTGATGACCTGGACTTCGGGGATGTCCACCTGGCCGGCCTGTTTCGTCTCGATGAAAGACCGCACCTTGTCCACGATGCCGTCGAACTTCGCGTGGGTGCATCCCAGGTCCCGGAAGGTCAGGCCGATGAAATCGATGAGCCGTTTCACGTCCTCGTCGAAGACGGCGATATTGCCGCTGGTCATGTAGGCGATGGTGATGTCGTTCCCGGCGCCGGACAGACGGTACAGCGTGCCGCCCATGGAGATGACGTCGTCGTCGGGGTGGGGCGAGAAGCAGATGCACCGCTTGTTGGAGAAGAAGTCCTCGCGGCCGTAGATCTTGGCGCGGACCGCCTCGAAGGTCTTCCGGTTGAGTTCATCGACCGAAGGGACGGTATCGACCAGGGAGTAGAGGTCGCAGGCGTTGTAATCCCTTCGCTGCAGGTGCAACACCGGTTTCTCCACCTGCTCGCACAGCCAGAGCACGGCCCGTTGCGAGAGCTGGTCGGTCCAATCCACCGCGTGATTGTTCAGCCAGGGACGCTTTACCCGGGTCAGTTCGGTGGACGCGGGCGGATCGATGAAGACCGTCGCGTTCGGGTGGTTCTGGAGGTAGCTGGCCGCCACGAGGGGGCTGACTTCGCCCTCCACCGCCTGCCGGATGATGGGCGCCTTGTGTTCGCCCGTGGCCATGAGGATGATGCGTTCCGCGTCGAGGATGGTTCCAACGCCCATGGTCACCGCCTCGATGGGCACGTTGTCCTCGCCGAAGAAATCGGAAGCGGCGTCCTTGCGCGTGCTCTCGTCCAGCCGGATCAGCCGGGTGCGGGTGTTCGGCAGGGAACCCGGCTCGTTGAATCCGATGTGGCCGGTGCGCCCGATGCCCAGGAGCTGGATGCCGATGCCGCCCACGGACCGGATCCGTTCCTCGAACCAGGCGCAGTGATCCTCGATTTCCTCCGGGGCCAGGTCGCCCAGGGGGATGTGGATCTGGTCCGAGGGTATGTCGACGTGGTCGAAGAGATACTCGTGCATGTAGCGGTGATAGCTCTGGGCCGACTGCCGCGACATGGGGTAGTACTCGTCGAGGTTGAAGGTGACGATGTTCTCGAAACTGACGCCGCCGTGGTGCAGCGCGATCAGTTCCCCGTATACGTCGATGGGCGTGGAACCCGTGCAGAGCCCCAGAACGGCCATCTTCCCCGCCTCGGCGCGCGCCTGCGCGTAATCGACGATCTCCCTGGCGACGGTCCGGGAGAGCGCCTTGTGGTCGGGACAGATGGCGACGGGAATGTGTTCGGTGGCAGGATGCATATAACGTTCCGGTCAAACGTCTGACACTGTGTGGCGACGGTTACGCCGTGCGGCGACGGTTACGCCGGGCGGCCACAGTTACGCCGCGGGTTTCTGCCCCGAGGCCATGAAGATCCCTATGCGGGCGAAATCGTCACAGCAGGTCGACTGCACTTCGCAGCAGGTGCCGGCGTCGTCCACGCGGACGTCCCGCAGTCCCGCGGCCTCGAACCAGGTCCTGATATCGGTTCGCTTGAATCCCAGCCAGCGGTCGTGGTGCTCTTCGCGCAGAAACTCGAACTTGTGTTCGTCCGCGTCCGTGATCACCAGTTTCCCTCCCGGTTTCAGGATTCTTGACATTTCCCGGATGGCGTCCGGCGGTGATTCAACGTGATGGAGGCACATGTTGGCGAAGGCGTAGTCGACCGTTTCAGCTTGAACGGGCAGGTCCTCGGCGTTTCCGACGCGATAGTCGATCGCCGGGTGCCCGGCGAATTTCGTCTTCATTTCGTTCAGGATGGCTTCGGACTGGTCGACGGCAATCACCCGCAGCCCTTCCTCGATCAGGCCCTGTGAGATTAACCCTGTGCCGGCGCCGATGTCGGCGGCGACTTTGCCCGCTTCGACCGCGGCGGCCGCCAGGGCGCCCACCCGGACGTCGTCAGAATAATACCCTTCGCGCATTTCGTCCCAGTCCCGGGCGACGCGATCGAAGAAGTCCCTGCTGCTCATCGGCATGCCTTCCTTGTGTGTGCCATGGCTGGCCTGTGTGCCTTGCGTGTACCATCTCGCGTACGCGCAGGCTTGTATTATAATTGCACGCGTTCAATATACATATATTATCAAATTACACGCGAAAGTGTCAATTCCTTCACGAACCCGTGCCCGGACGTTCACGTAACTGACTTGAATAACGGGAGTTATTCATCGTTTCCCATTCCTCATGAGACTATGCCTGGATAGTTTCGTCCCGCCGCTCGAGCGAATCACGAAGGGAACCGCAAGCTGGGTCAGGGAGCTGGGTTTCGACGTCATCGGCGTGGACCTGGAACCGGCCGTGCCGGTCGATGCGAACGCCTGCCGCGCAGTCCGCGAGATCCTCGAGGATGAAGGCGTCTCTATCGGGCAGGTCTGGAGCGTGGGCACGCCGCTCGTGCGTCCGGATCCCGATGAATCCGCGGCTCATCTCGAGGTCCTGCGCGAGCGCGTGCCCCTGGCCGCGGCCCTCGGTTGCCGCGTGCTGCTCACGGAGGCCGGCGGCATGCATCCGGCGAACGCCTGGTATCCCCACCCGGAGAACCACGGCGAAGAAGCGCTGGCGCGTCTCGTCGCGGCGTTGAAGGAGATCGCACCCTTCGCCGCGGACCACGGCGTTATCATCGCGCCGGAGATGTCGCTGATGACGATCCTGTCCACGGTGGCCCGGGCGGAAGCCATGGTCGCGGAAGTCGGCCACCCCGGCGTAGGGGTCAACTTCGATCCCGCCAACATACTGGATCCCCTGTCCCTTTTCGGTTCCGGCGCGTTCGTGGACGATGCCTTCGACCGCCTGGGAGGCCACATCGTGAACGTCCACGCCAAGGATGCGGCGGCCCGGAACGTGCCGCTCATCGTGCACCTCGAGGAACGGCCCGCCGGGCAGGGCGTGCTGGACTACGAGCGCCTGTTGCGCCGCGCGGCATCCCTGCCGGAATGGACGTGCATCGTCGTGGAGCACCTGACCGATTACGGACAGGTGGATGCGGTGAGGCGGTTCCTGGTGGAAACGGCCGAAAAGGCGGGCGTGCGGTTCGAGTAACCGGCCGCGGGTGACCTCCCGGCTCGGGACAGGTTGGTGCGCTGCGCGCTGCCGGCATCATGGGCAACCGGCCGCGGGCGACTCCTACGCGCAGAGCTCGTGGTCTTTGCTCCACCGGTTGAAGGACGGGTTCGGCAGACCGGCGAGGGCGTCCCTGGCATCCAGCCACATCTGGTTCCAGGCCACGGGATCAGTCAGGATACGCTCCGGGTTGGCCTGACTGCGTGCCACGAATCCGGGAAAAGCGCCTCGTCCCGACGCCTGGCCGATGGGGTTGTAGCGCAGGTCGTAGCTCCACCGGATCTCGTTGCTCTTGTTGGGCAGCGACGAGTGGCAGGTGTGCTTGTGCAGGAACAGGACGTCGCCGGGCTTTGTCGGCTGGGGAACGGCCGTGGACCGGTCCTTTACCTTCTCGGGGATTTCGAGACCCCAGATATCGGGGCAGTGGTGAAGCAGCCCGTCGCGGTGGCTTTCGGGGATGACGGCCAGGCATCCCTGGTCGACGGTCGCCTCTTTCAACGAGAACCAGACCGTCAGCATGTCGGTGTCGTCGGCCTCTTTCGTGACGACGCCGTTGTCCTGGTGCCACGGCGAGATGCCGAGTTGAATGCGTCCCGTGTTGGGGTTGATCGGCGTCAGGTGCTCGGGCAGCTTGATGCGCACGTGCTGGACCGGGTTGGAGTAGATCTCCGGACCGATGAAGCACTCCACTGCATCGAGCAGCCGGGGGTTGGTCAGGACGTTGAACACCGCGGGACCGCACCAGAACGGTGTGTCTTCCTTGATATTACCCTGGGGCAGGGTGAAATCGAAATACTGCTGGTGTACCATGCCGCTCTCACCCCAGACTTTCGTGATGCGTTCGCCGAACGGCAGGTCTTCGTACCTGGATTCGATTCTACCGGCCAGGAAGAGCTCTTCCGCCAGTTGATCGAGCACGGTTCCGTACTCCTCGATCACGGGGTCGAGTACAGATTCCTGGTCCAGCAGGCCCCGCACCATCAGGTATCCCTGGTCTTCGAAGAAGGCCATCTGTTCGTCGGAAATGGGTGACATTACAACCTCCCTATCGCCTTTCGCCGGGGTCTGGCGGGTCGTCCGCGTCAGGACGCGTCAACATATAGACAAGAATTCGGCGCGTCAGCGGTATATTCTGGGTGGAACCGGGTTCGACGTTATACTATTCATATTGTATAGTCGGCAAGTATAGTCGGCCGGTCTTATTATAGCGGCCGTTCGGACCGCGCGCAAGGGAAGATGGCTCGCGGTTCTCGATAGCGGTTCCTTAAGTTCGCAACCGGTGTTTGTGTTGGCGGCGCCCGCGTCATGCCCGATCCGCCGCATTGACTGAAAGGTGCCGTTGCCCGTGGCCGAAAACCATCGATCCGGACCGGGACGGGATGATGCGCCGGATGACCGGCAGGAGGTCTTTCAAAGGCTCTTCGACGCGTGGCACGGACGCATCTACCAGACCTGCTTCCGGCTCATGGGACACCCGCAGGAGGCGGAGGACATCACCCAGGACGTTTTCGTACGGGCCATGCAGGCTTACGACCGGTTCCGGGGCGACGCCGACCCGGGCACGTGGCTTTACCGTATCGCGGTGAACCAGTGCCTCAACGTCCGGCGCCGAAAACGCCGGCTGCAGTGGCTGGCCCTGGACTTCTGGAACGAGGGCGTCGACGAGACGACATCGACCGGAGACCG
The DNA here is from genome assembly GCA_009838645.1 of Gemmatimonadota bacterium. Taxonomy (NCBI): domain Bacteria; kingdom Pseudomonadati; phylum Gemmatimonadota; species Gemmatimonadota bacterium. The sequence continues at coordinate 166,863 of VXRC01000024.1, forward strand.
GAGCGGCGGTGTCGAGGACGAACTTCAGCGGACGGACCGGGAGCGCATCGTCGGGAAGGCTATCGACGCGCTCCCCGAACGGCAGCGCACGGCCCTGATCCTCTCCCATTTCGAGCGCATGTCCTACAAGTCCATAGCCGAAACCATGGACTGCACGCCTTCCGCGGTGGAGTCCCTGCTGCACCGGGCCAAGACCAATCTCGCCAGGCGCCTGCGGCCGCACCTGGGCGAGCTGTGATTCGTTCGCGCGGCCCCGCCGCAATACGTGGGCCGGTCCAGTCGCATCGAGTTGCACAAAAAACGAATGGATCGGGCGATCGGGTTGTCTAAGCGAACAGATAGGGACAGTCAGTGAACCGACCGCACCGTCCCACGGACCCACAGGACCATCAACAGGCGGACGAACATCATGAATCAACGGTACTTCGAAGACCGGATCATGCTCTATATCGACGGCGATCTTCCGCCCGATGAAAGGGCCCGGTGCGAAGAGTACCTGCGTTCCCATCCGCGATACCGCGAGCGGGTCGACGCGCTTCGTCAGGCCTGGAATTCGGATAACCTGCTGAACGTGACCGGGCCTACCCTGCGACTGCGTATGCGTTTCGAGGCCGCGCTCCGGGGCGAAGACATCATCGAAACCGGCCCAACAGTGGGGACGCGGATCGCCTGGCTTGCCCGTCCGGCGCTGATGGCCGTTACGCTGGTCGCGGGCATCCTGATCGGGACCTATCTCGGCAGCGGCACCAACGGAGATATGGCGGGGATCGAACCGTTACCCGTGCAAACCGGCGTAGTGGCTTACTCTTTTGCCAATGACCTGCAGGAAATCTCATCCGAGCCGGTGGAACAGGAATTCCTGCTGCTGGACTGGGTCGAAACAGGGGACGATACCGGACGATGAAGAAGAAGCTGATCATATGGGGCGTGGTCCTGCTGACGGTCATCAACCTGGCTTCGCTGGCGACGCGCGCATACCATCGCTGGGGCGACGACGAGCGCCGCAGCCGGGAGGACCGGCGCGAGGCAAGGATGTCCATCACCGAACGGCTCGGCCTCACCGAGGCCCAGGTGGAACAGGTCAGGCAGATGCGGACCGAACTCGGAGATCAACTGACGCCCTACCGGGATGGTTACCGTGAAAAACGGGACCAGTTGTACGATCTGCTCATGGCGCCGGACGTCGACCGCGGGGAGATCGACCGGGTCAAGGCGCAGATGGATTCGCTCCAGGCGGAGCGGGAAGCCATCGTCTTCGACTACATCGTGGCGCACAAGGAAGTGCTTACCCCGGAGCAGCAGACGGAATTCTTCACCATGATCAAGGAGCGGTTCCGAAGCGGATACCGTCGTAGATAGCGGGGCCGGCCGCGTGTGTGCCCGGGAAAGCCTGGAGGGCGTCGGAAAAAACCCGCGGCGCAGCTGGGAAAACGTTGAAACCGGATTGTGAAGGATCTACCATCGGAGGAGCAGTTCATGTTCAAGCGGCTTGGGATAAGTAAACTGGCGTACTGGCCCGTTGTGCTGGCGATCGCAGGCGTCCTCGCCTGCGGCGGCGGCGAGGAGGAGTCGGAAGACGCGGCGCAGAATCAGCGCGGCGGCCGGCCCGGGATGGGCGCCATGGCGCGTACCGGCGCTTCCATACCGGTGGAGGTGAAGACCGTGGGCCGCGGCAACATCGCCGCGACGCTGCTGACCTACACGTCCCTCGAGGCGGAGCGGCACGTGGACGTGGTCTCGCGCACGCAGGGGCTCGTGAAGTCGATCCTGGTCGAGGAGGGAGACCGGGTGACGGAGGGGCAGCCGCTGGCCCAGCTCGACACCGACGCGCTGGAATTGACGCTCAGGGAGCGGGAAGTGAACATGAACAGCCTGGAATCGAACTACAAGCGGTCCCAGGAACTGTTGGAGCAGGAGCTGCTCAGCAGCCAGGAATTCGAACAGACCAAGTTCCAGTACGAGGCCGCCGCGACCCAGTACGAGTCGGCGAAGCTTCAACTGGCATACGCCACGATCCGCAGCCCTTTCTCCGGCATCGTCACGGAGCGGTTGGTCGAGGTGGGCAACCTGGTGAATGCGAATGACGTGGTATTCCGGACGGCGGATCTCGATCCGCTGCTCGCCCGCATTCACGTGCCCGAGAAGGACATCGGACAGGTTCGGCCGGGGCAGTCGGTGCGTATCAACGTGGAAGGGTCTGACCAGACTCACACGGGCCGGGTCGCTCTGATCAGTCCCATCGTGGATCCCGAGAGCGGCACGGTCAAGGTCACGGTGGAAATCCGGGACCGGATGGGCACGTTGAGACCGGGCATGTTTACGACGGTGAACCTGGTGATCGCGATCCAGGATAACGTGCTGCAGGTCGAGAAGAAGGCCCTGGTAGCCGAGGCCGAGGGATCCTACGCCTTCCTGTTCCAGGACGGCACGGCAGAAAAACGGCTCCTTGAGATCGGCATCGCGGAAGGGGATTACGTGGAGGTGCTGTCGGGTCTGTCCGACGGCGACTCCATCATCACCGTGGGCCAGGAGGGACTCCGAAACGGCGCGCCCGTCCGCATCGCGGGACAGATACCGCCCGCCGCGGAAGGCATGGGCGGTGGACCGGCGGGCATGGGCGGTTCAGCCGGTGAAGCGTCCCAGGCGCCCTCCGCGCGGCCGGCGAGCGCAGGAGAAGGAACCGGCGGGTCCGGCAGGCCCGGCATGGCCGGCGCGAACCAAGGCGGCGGACAGCCAGGCGGGATGGGCGGCGGACGCATGATGGCCATGGACCTCGACCAGATGAAGGAGCGGATGTTCCAGAACCCGGACATCAAGGCGGCTTATGACAAGCAGGTGGAAGAAGATCCGAGCTTCGCGGAAGACGAAGAAAGGCAACGTACGTTCCTTATCCAGCAGATGCGCCAGATGCGTGCGCAGCGCGGAGGGGGACGGCAGCAGTAACATGTACGCTCTATCAACTTTCACATTCGTGGGAGGTGAGTTATGCGTTGTTTGATCATTGCACTCATATTGGTGATTGCGTTACCGGCCGCGGCCCAGGACGATCAGAAACTCGAGGAACTGATCCAGCGGTCCCTGACCTTGGAAAGCCCCGATCCGGCCAAGCTGGAAGAGGTCGAAAAACAGTTTCGGACCGCCTATGCGAAACTGCACGAACTGTGCAACTGCGAACCGGCCGATATAGGCGAGGTGCTGGCCACTGCATGGGATGAAGTGCGGAAGGCGGAATTCAAGGACGGTTTCCTCGAGACGGTCGAGATGTTTCAACTGACGCTGGACGGCGTTCGCGGCGAGCTGGATTCGGCCGGCGCATACACGCCGTCGCTTCAGATATGTCAGCAGTATGCAGACCTCTACGTCTCCGCCCGCCGCGAGGCGCCGACCATGGATGACGCGCGAAAGGCGCTGGTCGAGATGATTCACAATCTGATCGGCGACGAGCATTGAAACGAAAGGTAACACGGTAAAGGATTCATGAAAATTATCGGTTTCTCCATCGGCAGGCCCGTGACGATCATCATGCTGATGACAGCGATGCTGCTCTTCGGCACCATCGCCTTCTCGCGGTTGCCCATCAATCTGCTCCCGGACATCACGTACCCGACCCTGACGGTGCGCACCGAGTATGTCGGCGCCGCGCCGAACGAGATCGAAAACCTCATCTCCGAGCCCATCGAAGAGGCGGTGGGCGTGGTGACCGGCGTGGTACGCGTCAGCTCCATTTCCCGCCCCGAGCGGTCCGACGTCATCCTGGAGTTCGAGTGGGGCACCAACATGGATTTCGCCAGCCTGAACGTGCGGGAGAAGATCGACCTGCTCAACCTGCCCCAGGCGGCGGAGAAACCCATCCTCCTCCGATTCGACCCGAGCCTCGATCCCATCCTGCGCATCGCGCTGTCCGGCAACGAAAGCCTCACCGCCCTGCGGATCATGGCGGAAGAGGAGATCAAGCGCGAGCTGGAAGCCCTCGAGGGCGTCGCCGCCGTCAAGATCAGCGGCGGCCTGGAAGAGGAGATCCACGTGGAACTGAACGAGTCCCGGCTGGCCAGCCTCGGCATACCCATCACCCAGGTGGCCACCCGGCTCGAGCAGGAGAACGTCAATCTCGCGGGCGGCACCATCAAGGACGGCGAGACGGAATACCTGGTGCGCATCCTGAACGAGTTCCAGGCCGTGGACGAGATCGGCGACATCATCGTCGGGCAGGTCAACACCGTGCCCATCCTGCTATCCGACGTCGCCTCCGTTACGAAAAGTCACAAGGAACGCAAGCTTTCCGCCCGGATCAACGGCCGGGAGAGCATCGAGATCGCCATCTACAAGGAAGCCGGGACCAATACGATCCAGGTGGGCGAGGTGGTCAAGAACCGGCTGAACTCGGTGCGGGAGACCGTGGCTGGACTCACCTCCGGGGTGAACCTGGAGGTCGTCTTCGACCAGTCGATCTTCATCCAGCAGTCGGTGGACGAGGTGCTCAAGACGGCCATGTACGGCGGTATCCTCGCCATCCTGGTCCTGTACCTTTTCCTGCGCAGCTCGAGCAGTCTCATCATCGGGGTTTCCATCCCCATCTCGGTGGTCACCACCTTTTTCTTCCTCTACGCCTTTGACGTTTCGCTCAACATCATGTCCCTCGGCGGCCTGGCCCTGGGGGTCGGGATGCTGGTGGACAACTCCATCGTGGTCCTGGAAGGCATCGACCGGCACCGGAGGCGAGGGGGCGACCAGCCCGTTGCGGAGCGGGTGCGCCTCGGCGCGTCCGAGGTTGGACAGGCCGTCGTAGCCGCAACGCTGACCACGGTGTGCGTGTTCGTGCCCATCGTCTTCGTGGAAGGCATCGCCGGGCAGTTGTTCCGGGACCTGGCGCTGGCCGTTACCTTTTCGCTCATCGTGGCCACCCTGGTGGCCGTCACCCTGATCCCGGTCATATCGTCGATCCTGCACCGCGACCGGGAAGCGCTCGCGGCCGACGGAGACGACCTGTCCGCGAAGGAACCGACCACGGCGATGGGCAGGATCCGGTCCGTGATCGGGACCGTCTGGACCGTATTCTCCCGTGGGCTGGGATACATCGTAACCGGCGTATTCTACCTCGTCAGGTGGGTGCTCTTCTCGGTCTGGGGACTGGTGCGCGTCGTGCTCTGGCCTGCGGGCTGGCTGTTCGACCGTATCTTCCCGATCATCCGCCGGGCCTACCCGCCTTTCCTGCGCTGGGCCCTGGCCAACCGCGTGCTTACGCTGTTTACCGGGACCGCCCTGCTGGCGGGCTCCCTTTATGTCGTCCCCACGATCGGCATCGAGCTGATCCCCCAGATGAGCCAGGGCGAGTTTTTCGTCAACGTGAAGCTGCCCGTGGGCACGCCGCTGCCCGTAACCGAGGACGCGTTGAATCGCATGTCGGAGATCGCCGGGGACTACCCTGAAGTAAGCACGGTGTACGTGCTGGCGGGAACCATGGGTCAATCCGGCGGAAACGCGGGCGAGGAGCGGGAGAACATCGGCCAGTTGCACATCCGGCTGGAACCAGGCCTACGCGGCGCGGTGGAAGAGGACGTCATGAACCGCCTGCGGGACAGCTTCGCGCCCATTCCGGGCATCGAAGCGCCCGAGTTCGCCCGTCCCGCGCTCTTCAGCTTCAAGAACCCGGTGGAGGTGGAAGTCAGCGGGTACAACCTCACCCGTCTCACGGAAGTCTCCGAGGAACTCGCGGCGGAGATGTCCACGGTACCCGGCCTGACCGACGTGAAAGCCAGCATGGAGGGCGGGAATCCCGAAGTGCAGATCCTCTTCGACCGCCGGAAGCTCGCCAACCTGGGACTCAATCTGGGCACGGTCACCCAGATCGTGCAGAACAAGGTCCAGGGCAACGTGGCCACGGAGCTCACCCGCCGCGACCGGAAGATCGACATCCGCGTGTGGGCGGAGGACGAGACCCGGCTGAGCCTGGACGCCATACGGCGGCTCGTGGTGAACCCGGAGGGCACGGTGCCGGTGCCGCTGGCGGCCGTGGCGGAAGTCCGCGTCGCCCAGGGTCCGAGCGAGATCCGGCGGGTCAACCAGCAGCGGGTGGCCATCGTGTCCGCGGGTCTTACGGAACGTTCGCTCGGTGACGCGGCCGAAGACATCCAGGGAATTATAGACGGCTTCATGCTGCCCATCGATTTTGTGGTGGGTATCAAGGGGCAGAACGAGGAAATGCAGGTGGCCTTCGCAAGCCTGCAGTTCGCCATTCTGCTCTCGATCTTTCTCGTCTACCTGGTCATGGCGTCCCAGTTCGAATCGTTGCTCCATCCCTTCGTGATCATGTTCACTTTCCCCTTCTCGATCATCGGCGTGGTCGCGACGCTGGTGCTCACGGGCCAGACGATCAGCGTCGTCGTGCTGATCGGGGTGATCATGCTTACCGGGATCGTGGTGAACAACGCCATCGTACTGGTGGACTATATCAACCAGCTGCGACGCAGGGGCACGGAACTGCAGGAGGCCATCGTCGAGGCGGCGCAGACGCGCCTCTGGCCCATTATGATGACGACGGCGACCACGGTCCTCGGTCTGCTTCCGATGGCCATCGGCGTCGGTGAAGGCGCCGAGTTGCGCGCGCCCATGGCCATCACCGTGATCGGCGGCCTGATCGCCGGAACGATGGTGACGCTGGTCCTGGTGCCGCTCATCTACATGACGATCGAGTCGGCCATGGCAAGAGTGTACGGGCTGTTTACAAGAACCGCCGGGCAACCGGTGTCCCAGGAGGTGGTAGAAGCATGAGCATTGCCGAATTTTCCGTAAACCGACCGGTGACGACGATCATGATCATCGTCAGTGTCGTCACCCTGGGCATGATTTCCTATACCAAGCTGCCGCTGATGTTCCTGCCGGACATGTCCTTCCCGTCCCTGAACGTCAGCGTGCCGTATCCTTCCTCGTCGCCCGAGGAAGTGGAACGGCTGATCACGCGGCCGCTGGAGGACGCCTTCGGCACACTGAGCAACATGAAGAGCATGGAGTCCCGTTCCAACGACGACAACGCGCGGGTCCGCATCGAGTTCGAGACGGGGACGGACATGAACATGGCGGCCATGGAGGTCCGGGACCGGATCGACCAGGTCCGGGGTGAACTGCCCGACGACGTCGAACGCATAACCATCCGGCGCTGGAACCCGAACGATATGCCCATCTACAACTTCAGCGTCGCATGGAGCGGGGACCCCGCCGAGTTCTACAACATCGTCACCAAGGTGATCCAGCCGCGCATCCAGCGCGTGGACGGCGTGGCGAACGTTGAAATCAGCGGGATGATCGACAAGCAGTTGCTCGTGCACGTGGACAGCGAGAAGCTGCAGTCCCACAACCTCGATCTGTTCAATCTCAGCCAGACCCTGACGCAGAACAACGTCACCATGACGGCCGGGACCGTCACCGAGGGCGGGAAGAAGTACTCGGTGCGTTCCGTGAACGAGTACCGGGCCGCCGAAGAGGTGGCGAACCTGCCCATACCGGGCACGACCCTTTCGCTCCGCGACGTGGCGGAGGTAAAGTACGACTATCCGGAAGACAACAGTTTCCAGCGCCTGAACGGGGTCGACGCGGTCACGATCCGGGTGTACAAGACGTCTACAGCCAACATCGTGGACGTGGCGCAGCGCACCCAGTCCGTGCTGGACGAACTCGTGACGCAGCCCCAGTTCGCGGACCTTGAAACGCGGGTCTTCTTCGACCAGTCGCAGAGCATATCGGACCGGCTTTCGGACCTGCGGAACACGGGACTGCTGGGTGGCATGCTGGCCGTCATCGTGCTGTTCCTCTTCTTGCGGAACGTGCGGAGCACCATGATCATCGGCCTGGCGATCCCCATATCGATCATCTGCACCTTCACCTTCATGTACCTGCTGCGCCAGGGCGCCGGGTCCACGGTTTCCATCAACCTGATCTCGCTCATGGGCCTGATGCTGGCGGTAGGCATGCTCGTGGACGCGGCCGTCGTGGTGCTCGAGAGCATCTACCGGCATCGCCAGGAGGGCAACCTGCCGGCTCGGATCGCGGCTGTCGTGGGTACCCGCGAGGTAACCATGGCCATCATCGCGGCCACGGCGACGACTCTTTGCGTGTTCATGCCCCTGGTCTTCCTGGGCGGCGGCAGCCGGTTCATGCTCTTCATGAAGGACTTCGTCGTCACCTTCTGCATCGTCATGGTCGCGGCCGTCTTCATCGCGCTGACGCTCATACCGCTGGTATCGTCGAGGCTGTTCAACCGGCCGTTGGGCAAGCCCTCGGCGTTCTTCGCGAGGCTGTCGGGCTTGTACACGACGGTCCTGGCCTGGAACCTCAAGCACCGTTTCGTCACGGTAGTTTCCTTCGCCGCGATCCTCTACGGCAGCTACTGGCTGTACCAGAACATCGAGACGGAGTTCCAGCCCATGGCGCCGACGCGGGACATCGCGATAGCCGCGGACCTGCCGGGCAGCTACAACATCGAGGACGTCAAGGCCGTATTCACGGACGTGGAGACGCTCCTGCTGGACCGCAAGGAGGACTTCCACATCGAATCCATTTCGTCCTACGGCAGCCTGCGCCGGGCCAATATCCGCATCGTGCTGACTCCGCCGGAGGAGCGGCAGGAGTCGGCCACGCAGCTTCAGACCCGGATCACCAGGGCGCTGCCTGAAATCGCCGGCGTACAGTGGAGACCCGGTCGCATGCGGCGTTACGGCGGCGGGCAGTCGGGTGTGGACGTCGAGCTGAAGGGCGACAACATGGCGGTGCTTTCCAACATCGCCCAGGATATCCGGACCCGGATGGAGGTCATCCCGGGCCTCAAGGACGTGGATACCAGCCTGGAGCGGGGCGACGAAGAGATCCAGGTACAGGTCGACCGGGCCGTGGCGCAGACGTACGGGATCTCGCCGAGGCAGGCTGCCCGTACGGTACAGGCGGCGCTGAGCAGCCGGGCGCGGGGCAAATTCAAGGCCGACGACCGCGAGGTGGATATCCTGCTGCACCTCGAGGAAGAGGACCGCGCCAGCATGCAGAAGCTGCAGAACATGACGTTCGAGCGGGCCGAAGGCGGCATGATCCCCGTGGGGAACCTGGCCAGTTTCTCCAGGCAGAAGGGACCCGACGCCATCGAGCGGAAGGACCGGGAATCACAAGTTGAAGTGGGCGGAAACACGACAGGGCCGGGCACGCGTGCCATAAACACCCAGGTGACGGAGATGATGGAAAGCATTGAACTGCCGCCGGGCTATTCGTGGAACATGGGGCGCAATTTCAACATGATGCGGGAGTCCCAGGGCGAGTTCCTCTTCGCCATCATGCTGTCCGTGGTCCTGATCTACCTGATCATGGCGGCCATATCGGAGTCCTTCATCCAGCCCTTCACGATCCTGTTGTCGGTGCTCTGCGGACTGGTGGGCGCCTTCATCGTGTTCTACCTGTCGGGGACGACGCTGAACACGAACTCGTACCTCGGGGTCATCGTGCTATCCGGACTGGCGGTCAACAATGCCATTGTGCTCATCGACCACGTGAACCATTTGCGCCGGGAGGGGATGACCCGCACGGAGGCCCTGCTCCTGGGCGGCCGGCACCGGTTGCGGCCGATCCTGATGACGTCGCTGACGACCATCTTCGGCCTGCTGCCCATGGTGGCCCCACTCCTCTTCCCCGAGTTCTTCGGTCCCGTGGAAGATCGCGGCGCCAACCAGTGGGGCCCGGTCAGCCTGGCCCTGGTGGGCGGCCTGACCACTTCCGGCATCCTGACGCTCATCCTGCTGCCGACGGTCTACACCATCTTCGAGGACCTGAGCAACTGGGTCACGTCGAGCGTCAAGCGGGCCTGGGCGTAGGAAAGGTAGGGTTGGCCGGAAGGGCAGCGCACTCGATACGAGGTTAGCATGAAAAACGCCCGTCTCCGGGAACGATCATTCCGGAGACGGGCATTTTTTGTGACCTCTTCAGGAAGAAGCATAGAGCGCGCTGTTCGCCGCAAGCCGTCCCGGTCTAGCCACCGTTCATGCGATCCCGCAGCAAAGCCACCACCTCCCCGTGGCCTTCCTTCTCGGCACCGTAGAGCGGTTGGGCCCAGACCGACTCGGCCGGTACGGTCGGATTGGCGCCCTGGCCCAGCAGGAAACGCACCATTTCCGTCTTCCCGCTGCGCGCCGCTGCCGCCAGGGGTGTTCCCCCGTATTCGAGCTCGATCGCATCGATGTCGGCACCGAGTTCCAGGAAAGCACGAGCCGCCGCGACATCGCCCTTTTCGGCACAGCCGTGCAGAAAGGTCCGGCCGATCCAGTTGGCGCGGCACAGGTCGAGGCCGTGGCCGGCCAGGGTGCGGATCATATCGGGATCCGAGGGGTAGTTTCCACCCCATATGTCCGTCAGACGGAAAAGATCGCCGACGTCCGGCGTGTTTTCCAGAAAGACGTTGATGAGTTCGGCATTGTTCCGTCCCATTAACTCATGCAGAAACTGAGGATGCGAAACGACGGCTCCTCCCTCGCGCACGGCCCGTTCCAGTTCCGAATCGTCCACCATGGCAAAGGGCGGCGTCACGGCGCCATACTCGTGCAACATGGCCTGCATCCGATGGCCGTCTGTGCCATGATTGTACTCGACAGTAGTCAAACAAGATCCGGATGAGTCCACCTCGGCGTTTGGATCGGCACCGCGTTCGAGCAGCAGTTTCGCCGTCTCAATGTGGTTGCCCGAGCAGGCGCCGAACAGTGCCCCGCCGCGCGGTGCGTTTTCTTCCGGCAGGTTGGGGTCGGCACCCAGGTCCAGCAGTTTTTCGACGATCTGTGTGTGTCCCCTGCCAGCGGCATAGGCAAGCGGACTGCGTCTGCCGGCATCGAGCGTGCGGGCCAGGACCGGGTTGGACGCCAGTACCGCATCGACCCGGTTCTCATCGCCGGCCGCACAGGCGACGCTCAGGGCGTATTCCGCGCCGCAGGCGAGAAGGTGCCGCGTGATGACCCAGGTATCTTTCGGGGCCTCCGCCGGCAGATCGCGCGATCGGAACCAGTAGTCCCCGTTGAGTGAGACCAGCAGTGGGGTCTGGCCGTCGGCGCGGCGGGCTTCCAGGTTGGCGCCCCGCGCGACGAAGAGATTCACCAGGTCGTTCTGCCGCGTGATCACCGCCCAGTGCAGGGGGCCGTTGCCCAATGCGTCTGATGCGTGTATCAAGTTGGCCCGGGCGGCCAGCACCACCTCCACACGCGCATGGTCACGGCTTTTTATCGCGTCCGCCAGCTCCTCGAAAGCTGGATCGTACCCGAATCGTTCCCGCATCGCCGCCTCGAGCAGCGCCTGTACACTGTTGAAGCCGCGCTCCTGCGAGATGTCCAGCAGCTTGTCCCACGAATTGTACGTATATCGCGACTGGCCCGGGTCGGCACCGGCCTGCAACAGCAGTTGGACCACCTCGGCATGGCCCTCGCGCACTGCCATGTGGATGGGAAACTGATACCAGTACTGGGCATTGACCAGCATGGGGTCGCGGTCCAGCATCGCGCTGACCCGCGCCAGGTCGCCTGCTCCGCTGGCGCAAAACAACGCCCAGGCCTGGTGGCCGTCTACGGCTTCGATCCCATACTGGTAGCGTTCGGTCTTCAGGTCATCGGGCTGGAGCAGACTTGCGATCCGTTGCGCGAAGCGATCGTCGCGCGAGGGTGCCTGTCCAGGTATTTCCCTTTCAGCCATTTTCATCATCTCCTTTCGTAGCCGTTTGCGAGCCGATCGCAGCCGGTTGTTGACCGTCGACGCCGACAGGCCCAAAAACGAGCCGACTTCCCGGTGCGAATACGTCGAAATGTAGAACAGCAGGACCGACATGCGCTCTTCGTCGGGCAACCGGCCTATCGCGGCCATGACCCGGGTTTTCTCATCACGCGACTCCAGTTCCTCTCCCGGGTCGGCCGTCACCAGCGATCCCACCGTCGCCAGCGATTGAGCCGCCACCAGCGTTTCCGCCGCCGCGTGTTCGATGGCCGCAGCATGCTCGATCGCGACGGGTTGCCGCTTGCGCAATACACGGCTGCAGCGCATGAAGACGATCCGCTTGAACCATCCTGGAAACGCAGCCGGTTCGTGCAGGCGCGGCAGTTCGGTCCAGGCGCCGACGAAGGCCTCCTGTGCGGCGTCTTCGGCCAGGTGGAAATCGCCCAGCAGGGCGGAGGCGTAGCCCACCGCCATGTCCTGGAACCGGAGGACGATGTCGTCGTAGGCCGCGCGGTCGCCGGTCTGGGCACGGACGACCAGTGAAGAGAGATTGGATTCGCTCATAGGCATTCACCCATAAGCACCGGCGACGAGGTTGTTCTGGTAGGTTTTTTCGAATTGGCGTGCGATCGTGCCGTCACATCGCCGAGTAGAAGACCCGGTCGTAGACCTGGTGGACACGAGCGGTGTGTTTTCCGTAGGCTTCGAGCATTCGTCCGGGGCCGGCTTCCCGCTCGTCGCGGGTGGGGCCGGACAGTCCCATCATGCCGGCCAGGACGGCCTGTGCGCCGTGTTCCCGGGGGATCTCATGGGTCTGGTGGCCCGATGTCATCTGGATGCGGTTCTCCAGGTCCCGCAGGAAGAGATAGGCTTCGTCCAGGTCGGACGCCTCTTCATCGGATAGATACCCCTTTTCCGCCAGCGCGGTCAGCATCCTTCGGGTGCCCCGTTCCCAGGGCCAGCCCTGGAACCCGGCGTACACCAGCTGGAATCCCTGGGCGATGAACTCGATCTCCCGGATGCCGCCCTTCCCCAGCTTGACGTGGTAGTCGCCGCTGCCCCGTTCGATCAGCGCCTTCGCGATACGTTCCCGCATATGGTTTATATCTTCCAGGATCAACGGCTGGTCGAGGGCGGGGTAGAACACGAAGGGCTGGATCGTGTCGAGAAACCGGCCTCCCACCTCGCTGCTCCCCGCTGAGTGCCGGGCCTTCAGGAGCGCCTGGCGCTGCCAGGCCTGTCCCTGGATCTCGTAGTGCCAGCGGTAGCCTTCGATCGAGTTGGCGATGTCGCCGGCCCTCCCCTCCGGACGCAGGCGCAGGTCGACGCGGAAAACCTGGCCGTCCGGCGTGAGCCGGCTGATGAGGTCGGTGATTGCCCGGGCGAGCTTCGGGTAGTACTCGTAGGTGGAGGTCCCGTCCTTCTCGGTGCGTCCGTTCGTGACATCGTAGACATAGAGCAGGTCGATGTCCGAGCTGAAGTTCAGGTCCCGGCCACCCAGCTTCCCCATGCCGATGACGGCGAAGCCGCTCGGCTTCGATCCCTCGAGCATCGGCCGGCCGTGACGGGCCTGCAGTTTCGCGCCGCACACGTCGTGGGCCGCCTGGAGGCAGAGGTCGGCCACGTCCGTGAGCCGTTCCAGGACCGCCGGCGTACCGGACTGCCGCATCAGGTCGCACACGGCGATGCGCAGGTAGGCCTGCTGCTTGAACGTGCGGAGGGGTTTCATGGCCTCGTCCGGCGTAGACACGCCGTCGAGCATGCCCGCCAGTACCGCGTCCAGTTCTTCCGCTGGCTGCAATGCGCGCCACGCATCGCCCGCGAAAGTGTCGAGCAGGAATCCCACGTCCTGGACGAGCGTCGTGGTGAGGTAAGGGCTGGCCGAAAGGATCGTGAGCAGCGCGTCCCGGGATTCCGACGGCGCGGCCAGAAGGTCCATCAGGGCCGGGACCTGCGTGTCACCGCTTCGCGTAATGAGCGCGTGCATGCTGATGAGGGCCCGGTCGGGTTGCAGGGAACTGCCCGCCGCCTCGGCCAGTGCCGGAATGAGGTGCTCCGGGGCGCTCACGCCAAGCGGGGCCAGCCGCGCATCGATCTGTCCCAGCATGCGCCAGGCGTCTTCCGGTTGCTCGAATCCAGAGGCGCGCAGTTGGTCGGATACTGCGGCCGGCAACGGCGAGGAAAGCGCGTCGCGGTTAAATGAGAGGGTCGTCATGGTCGTGGTCTGCCTGGCCTGAAAAAGACCGCGCCTCCCCGCGTCGAAACGGTGGAGGCGCGCGTTACGATGAAACGCTACTGCCCTGCGATCCGGACTAGATGTCGTAGTAGAGTCCGAACTCCCACGGGTGCGGACGCAGGCGAATCTGGTCCAGCTCGTTCTCCCGCTTGTAATCGAGATAGGTCTCGACCAGGTCGGGCGTGAACACGTCGCCCTTGAGGAGGTATTCGTGATCGTCCTCCAGGGCGTCCAGCGCCTCGCCGAGGTCCTGCGGCGTGTGGGACACTTCCGCGGCCTGTTCCGGCTCGAGATCGTAGAGGTCGAGGTCGATCGGCTCCGGCGGCTCGATCCGGTTCTCGATGCCGTCCAGGCCGGCCATCATCATGGCCGTGAACGCCAGGTAGGGATTGGCGCCCGGATCCGGCGTGCGGAACTCGATCCGCTTGGCCTTCTCGCTCTTCGAGTACATGGGGATCCGCACGCAGGCGCTTCGGTTGCGCTGCGAGTAGATCAGGTTGATCGGCGCTTCGTAACCCGGGACGAGTCTCCGGTAGGAGTTGGTCGTCGGCGCGGCGAAGGCCAGCACGGAGGCGCAGTGATGGAGCAGGCCGCCGATGTAGTGCCGGGCCATGTCGCTCAGGTCGGCGTACGTGCCGGCCTCGAAGAAGAGGTTCTTGCCTTCCTTCCAGAGGCTCTGGTGCACGTGCATGCCCGAACCGTTGTCCTCGAAGATCGGTTTCGGCATGAAGGTCACCGTCTTGCCAGCCTGCCGGGCGACGTTCTTGACGATGTACTTGTACATGAGCAGGTCGTCGGACATGCGCAGCAGCGTGTTGAAGCGGATGTCGATCTCGGCCTGCCCCGCCGTGCCCACCTCGTGGTGGTGCACTTCCGACTCGATGCCCATGCTCCGGAGCGTCAGCACCATGCGCGTGCGCAGGTCCTGGTGGGTGTCGTTGGGGGGCACGGGGAAATACCCGCGCTTGTAGGGGATCTTGTTGCCGAGGTTGGGGCTCTCGGCCCGTCCCGTGTTCCACCAGCCCTCGCCGGCGTCGACCCGGTGGAAGCTGGCGTTCGGCTTCTGGGCGAACCGCACGTCGTCGAAGATGTAGAACTCGGCTTCCGGACCGAAGTAGGCCGTGTCCGCGATGCCCACGGACTGCATGTAGGCCTCGGCCTTCTGGGCGACGTACCGCGGGTCGCGCGTGTACATTTCAAGCGTCACCGGGTCCTTGACGTTGCAGACCAGGATCAGCGTCTTCGCCTCCATGAAGGGATCGATCTTGGCCGACAGCGGGTCCGGGATCAGGATCATGTCGCTCTTGTCGATGGTCTGGAATCCCCGAACGCTCGAACCGTCGAACCCGACACCTTCTTCGAAAGTGTCTTCTTCCAGCGTTTCGATCGGCGCCGAGAAATGCTGCCAGGTTCCCGGTACGTCGATGAACCGGAAGTCGACCATTTCCGCGCCCTGGTCCCTAGCGAATGCGATTACGTCAATTGGGGTCACGAGTATAGCTCCTCCCTGTTGATTATACGATGAATCGATGACCGGGAAACCGGGTCCTGAAAGGACCGGCGTATCACCGCGTCGATTGGCACCTCTTCGTACACTTAGTCATTGGAACAACCTAGCGAATCTAATGTACACGGTCATTGTTTCGCAAGTGTTTCCCCGAGGTTAAATCCTTGTTAATTCGCGTTTTTTTTATTTTACACCTCGTGGATATTTCACCGTTGCCGGCCCGGTTCGGATACCGCCCATCATGCCGGTCTATGGCGCGGTATCATGCCGGTCGCGGCGCGGTTGACGGCGCTCCGGACCCCGGAAAAAGGTATTGACTCCTTACCCCTCCGCGCATATAATGAGGTAACTGTTTCAGGAGCCGGAAACCCGATTGGAGCATGGTGTTTCCGGGTCTTTCAGACGCACGACTTTTCCAGGCATTTCCGACTGAAATCAGCGTTGTTCAGCCCTGCATGGTTGCGGTGCGGATGCCCGGTGCCGATCGATGCAGAACTTGGGAGAACGCCATACGGGCTACGCGGCGGCCAGACGGACCCCGATGGCGGTGTGGTACATCCTGGCGGCCTTCGTTGGCGCGTTGTTGGGTATCGTCTTCCTGGTCGTGGCCTATCCCGATGCACTGAGCACGCTCGGCGGGGGGCCGGCCGGGAACGCGAACTCGGCGCAAACGTATATACCTGAAAGCCCGGCATCGTCCGGTCAGCCTGGATCGGATGGTCATTCTGGCCAGCCTGGCCAGCGCGGGACGGAGGGCCTGTCCGGTTCACTTGGGCGTAGCGGTGCGTTCGGGGCGCCGAGGGGTGGCGGAATCGCGGATCCCCGCGCGGAATCCCGGCGTTCGCCGGCGGGACTGATCGCCGCCAACGAAGCGATCAGCACGTCCCGGCGCACGTCCATCGTATCCGCGGTTGAACGGGCGGGACCGGCCGTCGTGAGCATCGTCGCGACGTTCCAGATGCGGCGGCGCGGATTCTCCCCGATGTTCGACGATCCCTTCTTCGGCCATTTCGTGGTGCCGCGGCTGTACACCCGCGAAGAGCCGAACACGGGTTCGGGCGTGATTATCGACGAAACGGGCTACATCGTCACCAACGCTCACGTGGTTCAGCTTGGCGACTATACGGCTCGGCGAATCCGGGCCGTCCTGACTGACGGCCGAAGCCTGGCCTGCACCCTGGTGGGCGTAGATGTCATGTCGGATCTGGCCGTGCTCCACGTGGAAGGCGAGGACCTCCCGGTGGCGGCGCTGGGCCGGTCCGACGACATCATGACCGGCGAGTGGGCCATCACCATCGGCAATCCGCTGGGCCTGGCCGTGGAGGACGCCCAGCCGGCCGTGGCGGTCGGCGTGGTCAGCGCGCTGGGACGGAACTTCCGCCGGCAGCAGAGGTCGAGGACGGTCTACCGGGACATGATCCAGACCGACGCGACCATCAATCCGGGCAACAGCGGCGGTCCGCTGGTCAATGCCTTCGGCGAGGTCATCGGCATCAACACGTTCATCCTGTCCGAAAGCGGCGGCTCGGAGGGCGTGGGTTTCGCCATACCCATCGATCGGGTCCGGCGCGTCGCGGACGAGTTGATCCAGTACGGCGGAACCAGACGGGGTTGGACGGGCCTGTCGGTGATCGACATCACGGAATACGTGGCCCAGGAGTTGAATATCGTCAATCGACAGGGCGTGCTGGTGAACGAGATCGATCCGGACAGCCCGGCGGACTTGGCCGGCATCCTGGTCATGGACGTGATCAGGAAGATCAACGGGGAAGCGATCGCCAGCTACCCCGAAGCGCGGGAAGCGCTGTACGGCAGCCTGGTGGGTGATTCCATCGAACTGGAGGTCGAGCGGGACGGCCGCCTCATGCCCCTGGTCCTGCATATCGCCGAGTTGTGAGGAACAGTATGGTACGCGACGGTTGGGTCATGGTCATCCCTCTGGCTGCGCTTGCGGCCGTCAGCGTGGTGATCGGCTACCTGGCCCCCGGTGCGGTCTGGATCATACTGGCGTCGGTTTTCGGCGGCCTGGCCCTGTTCGTCGCGTTCTTCTTCCGTGACCCGGTCAGGCAGGTGCCCCCGGGCGACGGACTGGTGATTTCCGGCGGCGACGGCAAGGTGGTGACCGTCGAGGAGATTGAGAACGACGCCTTTATCGGAGGACCGGCCACGCAGATCAGCGTGTTCCTGTCTATCGTGGACGTGCACGTCAACCGGATTCCCATCACCGGCGTGGTCAGACTGCGCCGGCGGATCGAAGGGAAGTTCAAACTCGCCTTCAAGGACGAGGCCTCGGGCGACAACGCCCAGATGGTCCTGGGCATCGAAGGAGAAAAGGGCCGGATCCTGATCAAGCAGATCGTCGGTTTCGTGGCCCGGCGTATCGTCTGCAACGTCAACGAGGGCGACGAGGTGCGTATAGGCGACCGGTTCGGCCTGATACGCTTCGGATCGAGAATAGACGTCATCGTGCCGGTCGGCGCCGAAATCCGGGTTAAGAACGGAGACCGGGTCCGGGGCGGCGAAACGATACTGGGAGTGCTTAAATGAAAACCTGGATGCGCGTCGCGTTACCGAACGTGTTCACGCTGGGCAGCATCTTCTGCGGGGTTTCCGCCATCTTCTATTGTATCGACGGGTTCAACGCCCTGACCGGCGACCCCGGTCGTGCGCCGTGGCTCATCATAGCCGCCGCCCTGCTGGATTGCATCGACGGAAAGGTCGCGCGCTTCAGCCAGGGGGCTACCCGGTTCGGCATCGAGTTGGATTCCCTCGCGGACGTGATTTCCTTCGGGGTCGCGCCCATGGTCCTCGTGTATACCCTGAAGCCCTTCGGCGAGATCACCTGGGTGCTCTGCCTCCTCTTCCTGATGTGCGGCGCCATCCGCCTGGCCCGGTACAACGTGATGACGCTGCGCCGCGTGGAGCGGATCAACCAGGAGAAGGATAACTTCATGGGCCTGCCGATTCCCGTGGCGGCCATCGCCGTGGCGTCCTACGTCATCTTCTGCTGGGACCGATGGGAGGAACTGCACCTGGAAGGCCCGTTCATGGGGTTCATGCTCGTACTGTCCATTCTCATGATCAGCCCCCTGTCCTACCGTACCCTGCCTTCCCTCGCCTTCAAGAGCAAGTGGTCCATCCTGAAGCTGATCGCCATCGCCGCGGCCCTGGCGGCCCTGGTCTGGAATCCGCAGCTCACGATCTTCCCCATCGTGCTGCTGTACATCCTCTCCGGCATCGCGGCCTGGGGCGTCCACATGGTCCGTCACGATGAGGACATGGCGCTATCCGTGGAAGAGTAAGGGAGTCCGGCCATGGCACAGCGTAAAGGGATGGGTCTGCTGGTGTTCTACATCCTGGTAGGCGCCATCGTCGGCGGGGTGGTCGGTGAGTTGATCGCACTCCTCTTCGGATACTTCATGCCCGGCAGCATGGTGGAGAAGTTCTTCCTGGAAGCCTTCGTCTACACTTTCCCGCCCGCCACACTGCCGCTCGTCATACTCTCCGTCACCTTCGGCTTCACGGTCAAGGTGAACCTCATCAGCCTCCTCGGGATCGGTTTCGCCACCTATTACTATCGCTGGTACTAGCACCCTGACGAGATGACGAAACCATTTTCAAGCGGCATCCATCCATTCCGAATTATCCTACCCTCGACACACAACCACCAGCGGCGGCCATACAGGAGGATAGAGCTGCGTTCGATCGTTAGGCTCGTCCAGCTGCCGATCGTGTTGGCGGTCGCGTTGTTTCTCACGGGCGGCTATGTTCACGCCGGCCAGGCAAATACCGCCGCGCAACCCGCCGGTTACGCATTCGACAGCTACGAAATCGACATCGGCCCGGCGGTCCGGCAGACGGTGCTGACGGGATACCTGCTGGGTGGTGAAACAGCGGAATTGGCCGTGGTGACGGTTGACGAGGACGGCAGCCGACGGTTGCGTATCTATGGTTACGAAGGAGAACCTAGTGAAGGCGGACCGGGAGAAGCTGAAACGCGTACGTCGTCCTCGGCGAACGGTACCTGGGCACTGCGGATGGATACGCGGCTGCGTCCCGGTGTGACCTTCGTCGACATTGCCCGCATAGATGGCCGCGATCGCCTGATTATCGGCGAACCGGGGCGGCTCAACGCGTGGGATCCCGGTTCGGACACGGAACACGAACTCGTGTCCGTCATGCCCGCCGCCACCGTCACGACCGTCAAGTCCGGCGCAACCGGCTTCCGTGCTCCCCATGAAGGTGAAGTGCCGCACGTGGACGTCACCCGGGACGTGAACGGCAATGGCCGGATGGACCTGGTCGTAACCGGCGACAATGGCTTCCAGATTTACGTCCAATTGGAAGACGGCGCCTTCGCCGATCCGTTTGAAACCGGCCCACCTCCCAACCTGGATCCGATCCTCGGCGCCGACGGTTACCGGTTCGACCCCTGGAGCGTGAGCCGGATCCACGAATTCGACTGTGACGGCGACGGCCGCGTCGACCTGGTGTCCTGGAACGGAAACCACTTCGAAGCGCATGTACAGGACGAACAGGGCCTCTACGACCCCGAACCATTGAATTTCACCACCGACGTGTCTTTCGATACCGATGATGTTACCTCGCTTGCCGAGGGGGAAATGACGGGCCGCGCGCTTCACTCGTTCGGCGACCTGAACAGCGACGGCATCGCCGACATGGTGGTCTACGTCCTCGAGGGAGCACGGATTAAGGACAAACGATCCGCTTACGAAGTGTATTTTGGGGCGCGCGGAGTCGAAGGCGCAGGCGGACCCGATGGAACGTTAGGGACTGGTGGCAACGGATCCGATGTGCTCGGTTCCGGCAGCCCCATCCAATTCGCGACCATGCCGGATGTCACGATACAGACCGAAAACCAGGTCCAGCTCGCTATGGAACGCCGCGATCTCGACGGGGACGGCGAAGACGACCTCGTCGTCACTTCGATCGAGAACAAGTATCTCGAAGGCGGCCTCTTCAAGCGGATCAAGGGCTTCATGGGAGATGACGTCTGGTTGAATGTCGCCTCCTACCACGTGCGCGACGGCCACATCCCGGACCGCGCCACGGCCACGCGGCGCATCCAGCTGGACGGCGCGCCGAGTCCTCGGGAGCCGGGTTGGGTTCCGTTGGAGGTCGTGCTCCAGGGCGGAAAACACGCACGACGAAGGGATCGCGAACAGTACTTGCGTGCGTTCAACAAGAACCTGTTCATTGGGGACGTGACGGGAAACGACCGCGCCGACCTGCTGATCGAGTGGACCCACCGGGAACTGCATATCTACGAGGGCGTGCCTGCCCCTGGCCTGTTTGCGGACGAGCCAAAGAAGGTGACGATCGAACTGCCCAACGACGAGGAATTCGCCTGGATGACGGACCTAAACCGGGACGGCCGCCAGGACATCGTCATGCACCATCCGTTTACGAAACGTGACGCGCACGGGGCGCCAATGGAACTGCCGGGCGCGGAGTCTCACCGCGTGACCCTGTTGATCGCGCGGTAAAAACGCCGACTATGCATTTGGAGTAACGCGTGGCAAACTTAATCGAAATGGCGGCCCACGAACTTGCGCCGCGGATCCAGTCCGGCGAGGTCACCGCGGAAGAGGTGGCCAGGGAAGTCCTCAGCCTTATCGAAGAAAAGGATCCCGCCATCAATGCCTATCTCGCAGTCGACCGGGAGGCGGTGATCGAAGACGCGCGGGACGTGGACCGTCGTATCGCTGCCGGCGAAACGACCGGACCTCTGGCCGGCGTGCCCATCGCCATCAAGGACGCCATCTGCACGAAGGACCTGGAAACCACCTGCGCTTCCCGTATCCTCGAGGGATTCGTGCCGCCCTACGACGCCACGGTCATCGCCCGGTTACGCGCGGCGGACGCCGTGATCGTCGGCAAGACCAACATGGACCAGTTCGGCATGGGGTCCTCCAACGAGAACTCCGGGTTCGACGTCTGCCGGAACCCCCTGGACACCTCCCGCGTACCGGGCGGTTCGAGCGGAGGTTCCGCCGCGGCCCTGGCGGCGGGCACGGCGGTCCTGGCCCTGGGCGAGGACACGGGCGGTTCGATCCGCCAGCCCGCGGCCTTCTGCGGCGTCGTGGGACTCAAGCCCACCTACGGACGGGTTTCCCGCTACGGCATCATCGCCTATGGTTCATCCTTCGACCAGGTCGGCCCCATGGCCCGGAACGTGGAAGACTGCGCACAGCTACTGGGCGTCATCGCCGGCCACGACCCCATGGATACCACGTCGGCATCGGAAGCGGTGCCGGACTACACGGCCACCCTAAAACAGGACATTGCCGGCCTGCGCATCGGCGTGCCCGAAGAATATCTGGCCGAGGGTCTCGACGCATCCGTGAAGGAAAGCGTAAGCCGGGCGATCGAACGCATGGAATCCCTGGGCGCCCGCGTGGAAAGCGTTCACCTGCCCCACACCGAATACGCCGTGGCCGCTTACTATATCCTGGTCACCGCGGAAGCCTCTTCCAACCTGGCCCGATATGACGGGGTAAAGTACGGGTTTCGGGGTGATCAGGATGGGGGGGCGTCGGCCACTGAAGCGCCGGCCGGAGGATCAGGGGTCGCGCCGGAGGCACCAGCGACGCCGGCCGACAGCGGAACCGGGGTCGGCGCGCCAGCGCTCGCGCCCGAAGACCGGCTGGACGCCATGTACGGATCGACCCGCAGCGGGGGGTTCGGCCTGGAGGTGAAACGCCGCATCATGCTCGGTACCTACGTGCTCAGCGCCGGCTACTACGACGCCTACTACGACAAGGCCCAGCGCGTGCGCACGCTCATCAAGGGCGACTTCGACCAGGCCTTCGAAAAGGTCGACCTTCTGGTGGCCCCCACCACGCCTACCACCGCCTTCCGCATCGGCGAGAAGATCGACGACCCGCTTCAGATGTACCTGTCCGACGTATATACCGTGCCCATCAACCTCGCCGGCGTGCCGGCCATCTCCCTGCCCTGCGGAACGGATCCCGGCGGCATGCCCATCGGCCTGCAGATCATCGGGCCCCATTTCGGCGAGGAGCGAATACTGCGGGCGGCCTTTGCCTTCGAGGAGGCGACGCGGTCATGAGCGACGCAGTGATGAAGTATGAGTCCGTGATCGGGCTGGAAGTGCACGCCCAGCTCTTGACCAACTCGAAGATCTTCTGTGGATGCCCGGTGGCCTTCGGCGGTGAGCCGAATACCCGCGTCTGCCCCATCTGCCTCGGCATGCCCGGCGTCCTGCCCGTCCTGAACCGCCGCGCCGTCGAATACACGATCCGCATGGCTCTGGCCGTGGACGGCCGTGTGGCCGAAACCAGCGCTTTTGCCCGCAAGAACTACTTCTATCCGGATCTGCCCAAGGGCTACCAGATCTCGCAGTACGACCGGGCGGGCGAGCCCATTTCCCTGGCCGGCGGCATCGAGATCGAGGGCGAAGACGGCCCCCGTTTCGTCCGGCTCCGGCGGATCCACCTGGAGGAAGAAGCCGGAAAGTCCATCCACAATGAACCCGGGTACGATCCCGACCTGAGCTACATCGATTTCAACCGGACGGGCGTGCCCCTCATGGAGATCGTCAGCGAACCCGACATCCGCAGCCCCCGCGAAGCCTCGGTCTACCTCGCCCGGCTGCGGCAGATCCTGCAGTACATCGGCGTCTGCGACGGCAACATGGATGAGGGAAGCCTGCGCTGCGACGCCAACGTGTCCATCCGCAAGCCCGGCGATCCCCTGGGCGAACTCGTCGAGATCAAGAACATGAACTCCATGCGCTCCATGGAACGGGCCCTGGAATTTGAAATCGCCAGGCAGTCCGAACTGCTCGATGACGGCGGCACCGTCGCACGCCAGACCCGCCTGTGGGACGAGGAGAAACGGGAGACCTTTCCCATGCGGTCGAAGGAAGAAGCCCACGACTACCGGTACTTCCCCGACCCCGATCTCGTCACCGTCGAGATCACCCGATCCTGGGTGGACGAGATCGGCGAAGACCTGCCCGAACTCCCCGATGTGCGCATGCAGCGTTTCGTCGAAGCGTACGAACTGCCGCAGGACATGGCGCGGCAACTGACGGAGAACCGGACCCGGGCCGACTACTTCGAGGCATGCGTCTCTCATGCGGTCGGCAAAGCAACGGGTGGAACGGCCGGCGAAGCATCAGATGAAGCAATGGAAGGATCGGCCGGCGACGCGCGCACCGTCAGCAACTGGATGCTCAGTGAACTCCTGCGTGTCCAGCACGAACGCCGCATGGACCAGGAGACCCTCGAAGCCCGCATTCCACCCGATCACCTGGCCCAGCTCCTCGGACAGATCAAGAAAGGCAAGATCAGCGGCAAGATCGGCAAGGACGTCCTCGACATCATGGCCGAAACCAGCAAGGCACCGGCCAAGGTCATCGAGGAACAGGGCCTCGTGCAGATCTCGGATACCGGCGAACTCGAAGGCGTCGTCGACGGTATCCTCGCCGAACATCCCGACGACGTGGCCGAATACCGGGCCGGCAAGACCAAGCTCCTCGGCTTCTTCATGGGCCAGGTCATGCGCGCGACCCAGGGCAAGGCGAATCCGAAGATGGTGAACGAGTTGCTCCGGAAGAAGCTGGCGGAAGGTTGAGACCGTTCGTAGGTATCAACCGGAATCCGTGATCTTCAGCAGGCCCTCGACGCGGCCGAGCCTACCGTTCATGTCGTGCATTTCCTCCCGGATGGCGGTAACTTCCGTGCGCACGGACGCGATCTCTCCCTTTAACTCCTCCTTCATTTCCTTCATATCGGACTTAAGTTCGTTGCTGATGGCCTTTGTCTGTTTCCAGATAAAGATAAAGGCCGTCAGCAGCGTGACCGGGGTGATGAGAAGTTGGGCAAGTTCCATCAGAGTCATTCCTCCTCTTAGATTGGGGGCGCAGTTTGGCGGTTATTCCAGGTCCGTTTGTCAGTACATTTTTCTTTGTTGACGTTTGTTACTCATTGCTTGATCGTGCGACGTCGGAGGTCATCAGCAGGCCTTCGACGCGGCTGAGACGTCCGTTCATGTCGTGCATTTCTACACGAATGGAAGCGACTTCCTTGCGAATCGATGTTGTTTCTTCCTTAAACTCCTCCTTCAGTTCTTTCATATCTGTTTTCAGTTCTGACTTCAAATCCCTCATATCTGCCTTCAATTCCCGCCTCAGTTCTTCCCTGCCGGTTTTGGCCTGCTTCCAGAAGAAGATGAATGCCATCAACAAGGTGGTTGGTGTGACAAGAAGCTGTGCAATTTCCATGATCTTCCCTCCAATCTGTGAGGGACACAGTCCGGCAATCGATCCAGCCATTCTCGTCCCGGCCATGGCGCGAGAAGGAATTCGACTACTTCTTACGTAGTTTTTCAAAGTCCAGGGTCATCAACAGACCCTCGACGCGGCCGAGACGTCCGTTCATGTCGTGCATTACTTCCCGGATGGATGAAACATCGTTACGAACGGCCTTGATGTCTTCCTTTAACTCTCTTTTCAGTTCGTTGCTGATAGCTTTGGTCTGTTTCCAAAAAAAGATAAAGGCCGTCAGCAATGTGACCGGGGTTATGAGCAACTGAGCAAGTTCCATGTTCAATATCCTCCCATGCAGTTTGGGTGAATGGTCTCATTCGGGCTTCGAATCGATGTGAGCGACCAACGCTCTTTTACGAATCAGTCGTAGAAATCGTAGCAAATCTGGAAACAATCGTGTGAAAATGAGGTTTTTGTGCGGGCTTGAGTAACCGAGGCGACTGTAGTGCGGATCCAGAAAGCGGATGAAGACGAGAGGTGTTTTGCGGGAGAAACAGGAGAGGAACAGGTCGATCCGGCGGTGGGAATCTCCGGTTGAGTCACTAGACGATCTTGTTTCGTGTATACTTTGTAGATACCTTGTTTACCGTATCCTAGGATGGGGTTGATCGAAAGTACCTGGCTTCACTTCACAGAATGAGGATCCCATGTTCCCCGAACAGGCCATTGAAAAACGCCAACAACTGCTGCGCGACGGCTTCTGCGTGGTCGACGATATCCTCGGCAGTGCTTTCCTTCAGGAGCTGCGTATCGAAACCGAGCGCATGATGGAAAACTGGGTGCCGCCACCCGATGTCAGGTACCAGGGCCAGCACGTCACCGCGCAGGGGACTGAGAACCCGACCATTCAGAAGCTGCTCGACTGGCCCGCCACGCGGCGCGCCCTTGAACAGATGGGTCTGGGCGACTTTGCCAGCACCGGTGGGGTCATCCTTCTCACCAAGGATCCGGGAGAACCGGCACTGTACTGGCACCAGGACTGGATGCAGTGGAACGATCCGATGAGTTGCTCTCCCTGGCCGCAGATCATCTTCGTATCGTATTACCTGAGCGATACGTCGCGAGAGAACGGATGCCTGAAGATCATACCGGGCACCCACCTGAAGCGCATCCCGCTGCACGACCAGCTGGTGCCGGCTCATGAGCAGGGCGCCCGCTTCATTGCCGAAGACCATCCCACCATGTTCAGCGACCACCCCGACCAGGTCGAGGTCTGCGTCAAGGCCGGTGACCTGGTACTGGCCGATGCCCGCGTGCTGCATTCGGCGCATCGGAACTTGACCGACGAGCGCCGTACTCTGGTACTGGCCTGGCACCGGCGCCCCGACACCGTGCCGGCCTATTGGACCGATCCGGTGCCGACCATCATCGCCGAGCGCGACCCTGAGATGGAGTATCCAGGATCCAGGATTCCGGGTGAACTTTTGCAGTAGGAGTGAGGTAAATCAGTTGGAAAGGCGTGGAAGTCGACTGAAGCAGATGTGAAATGAGTAAACCATGTTGTAAGATTTCAAAGTTTTTTGATGACATGGTATACATTTTTCATACAAACGAGCGCATAGTTAACATGGGCGCACCCTCAAGATTACAAACAGTTGCATTTGTTTGACAAAGGTGTTGCCTGGCAACTAAAGACACACAAAGCCCCCATGCCCCGTAACTGGTCTGAAAGCGAAATCGCCGCCATCGTAGAAGACTATTTCGAGATGCTCGCGCTCGAGCTCGAAGGGCGCCGTTACAACAAGACCGAGCATCGACGTGCGCTCATGCACACCATCGAACGTAACCATGGATCGATTGAGCGCAAGCACATGAACATCAGCGCGGTGTTGGCCGTTCTCGGTCTTCCCTATATCAATGGGTACAAACCTTACAGCAACTTTCAGCAGGCCTTGTTCGAGGCGGTGCAGGCACGACTTCATGATGACGCTGTTCTTTATGCGTCTCTGACGGGCGAGGCTGCCGCAGTAGGGGAACCTTTACCCGAGTTTCGCATTGATACGGAACAGATTGTAGACCCGGAACGAGTCTATGTAGACGCGCCGTTACCTCTGGAAGTCACAGATCCGCAATTGCCGGCAGACATCAGCAGGATTGTACGGAAGTTCGAACCTCCCGCCGAACGGGATGCCCGCAATCGAATGCTAGGAAAGGCAGGCGAGGAGTTCGTATTCGAATTGGAGAGGAAGAGGTTGTCCATGCTGGGCAGGCAGGACCTTGCGGACAATGTACGTTGGGTCGCCCGGGACGATGGGGATGGTTTCGGCTTCGACATCCTGTCTTTCCATGGTTCAGGCACAGGTTACAAGGCCAGCCGCGAGCGCTGGCTGGAGATCAAAACGACGAACGGTCCGAAGACCACCCCGTTTTTCATTACCAGGAACGAACTGAGCGTATCCGAGGAAAACCCGGAAATCTTCAGGGTCGTAAGGTTATACGATTTCCGGAGAAGGGCACGAGCCTACCGCCTGGAACCGCCGCTGGAGGATCGAGTTCGTCTTACGCCTGCAATTTACAGGGCTTACCCCTGAATCCTGCCCGTTTTGTATTGATAATCAGCCCAATTGACCTAACTTAGCGTCATCAGGTCAACCAACCGTCCATTCTACCGGCCATCGCGTTTCCATTCCGAACAACCGGGGATAAGTCCGTATGCCGAGTAATACCTTCATGGTCCGAATCCTACGTACATCCCTTGTGGCAGTGGCCTTACTCACTGCATATCCCCCGGACCAGGCATCGGCCCAGAACCAGACGATCACCGTCGTCAGCTTCGGCGGCTCCTACTCCCGCGCCTGCGAGAAGGGCTACCACGAGCGGTTCGAAGCGGAAACGGGTATCAAGATCAACTTCGAGGACTACAACGGCGGGCTGGCGCAGATCCGCGCGCAGGTGGACGTGGGAAATGTATACTGGGACGTAGTTGACATGAATATCGCCGATATCGTCCGGGGTTGCGATGAAGGACTGCTCGTTCCGATCAACATCGACGGTTTTTCTCCGGGCGCTGATGGCACGCCGGCCGTGGACGACTTCGTTGAAGGTACGATTTCGGAATGCGGCGTGACGACCCTGTTCTTTTCGACGGTTATTGCGTACAACGACAAACGCATCGGCGACATGAAGCCCAAGACCGTCGACGACTTCTTCGACCTGGAAAAGTTCCCGGGCCGCCGGGGCATGCGGCGCGTTCCGCGGGTCAATCTCGAATTCGCGCTGATGGCGGACGGGGTGCCGCTGGACAAGGTGTACGCCACGCTGGACACCGAGGAGGGCATCGCCCGGGCCTTCCGCAAGCTGGATACCATCAAGGAACACATCATATGGTGGGAGACCGGGGCCCATCCGCCGCAGTTGCTGGCCGACGGCGAGGTGGTGATGACCACGGCCTACAACGGGCGCATCTTCAACGCCCAGGTGCTGGAGGATCAGCCTTTTGTCATCGTTTGGGACGGGCAGGTCCTGGATACGAGCGGGTTCGGCATCGTCGAAGGCACGCGCAACCTTGAATCCGCGCTTCGGTTTTTCGACTTCGCCGCCACGGCGGAGTCCATGGCCGGCCTCGCCCGGTACATCGCCTACAGCCCGACGCGCCGTTCCGCCATGCCCCTGATCTCGACCCACGCCGAAAAGGGGGTGGACATGCGGCCGCACATGCCCACGACACCGGAGAACGCGGCGCGCGCCCTGCACAACGACTGGGAATGGTGGAGCGACAACGGCGAAGAGATGAACGAACGATTCAGCACGTGGCTGGCCCGGTGAAGAGAGAAGACCGTATACCGAGCAGTTGCCCCATGATTCGAATTGTCCTGTCGGCCCTGGTGGTATCGGCCTGGCTCTCTGCATATCCCCCGGGCCAGGTATCCGCACAGAACCAGACGATCACCGTCGTCAGCTTCGGCGGTTCTTACGCTCGGGCCTGCGATATAGCCTACCACGAACGGTTCGAGGCGGAAACAGGCATAGGCATAAACCTGGAGGACTACACCGGAGGATTGGCGCAGATCCGTGCCCAGGTGGAGATGGGTAACGTGTTCTGGGATGTTGTCGATCTGAATATGCCCGAACTCGTCCGGGGTTGCGACGAAGGGCTGCTCGTTCCCGTTAGTATCGACGACCTGCCAAAGGGCGCCGACGGCGCGTCCGCGGCGGATGATTTCGTCGAGGGTACGATCACCGAATGCGGCGTAACCAAGTTGTTCTTTTCGAGAATGATCGCGTACAACGACGCGCGAATTGGCGACGTGAAACCCACCACAATAGCCGACTTCTTCGATCTGGAAAAGTTTCCGGGCAGACGGGGAATGAAACGTTCGCCCGTGGCCAACCTCGAGTTTGCCCTAATGGCTGACGGCGTTCCGCGGGAGGATGTATATACCACGCTTGACACCGAGGAAGGGGTACGCCGTGCGTTCCGCAAACTGGACACGATCAAGGAACAGATCGTATGGTGGGAGACGGCGGCCCATCCCCCGCAGATGCTGGCCGACGGTGAGGTGACGATGACCACGGCAGCCAATGGACGTATTTTCAACGCCCAGGAGCTTGAGGGACAACCCTTCATCATACTCTGGGACAGCCAGATTCTGTATACGAGCGGGTACGGCATCGTCGAAGGCACGCGCAACCTCGAAGCCGCACGCCGGTTTCTCGACTTCGCCAGCCGGGCGGAGTCCATGGCCGGCCTCGCCCGGTACATCGCCTACAGCCCGACGCGCCGTTCCGCCATGCCGCTGATCTCGACCCACGCCGAGACGGGGGTGGACATGCGACCGCACATGCCCACGAGTCCGGAGAACGCGGCGCGCGCGCCGCACGACGACTGGGAATGGTGGAGCGACAACGGCGAAGAGATGAACGAGCGGTTCAGCACGTGGCTGGCGCGGTGATTTAACACTCCATCGCACGACCGGCCACCGGCCCGGTGAGGAGACCTAAATGCCCCTTGCAATGACGCCCCAGCAGGCCCAAGACTTTGACGAGAAGGGCTTTATAGTTCTCGAGGAATTCTTCGACCAGGCCGAACTCGACCGGTTGCTTGCGGCCATCGACGAGGTGGGCGACCGGATAAGATCAGAGAAGGAACTGGGCCCCGATGACCCCTATGCCGTGCGCAACGCATTGGCCCATCACGAGGCCTTTCTCGATCTCATCGACCACCCGCGCATGCTGCCCCTGGTGGTGGACGCCATCGGCTGTAACATCCAGATCCGTACTACGCACCTGGACTACCGGCCGCCCTATCCCGAGGACCTGAAGGGCCGCATTTCGGGCGTCGGCAAGGGCGAAGACCACCAGGCGGGGTACCGCAACGTCGGCTGGCATCCCGATCTGGCGAGCGACGACCTGTTCCTGGGGCCTTCCCTCGATGGACGCCTTCCGTTCATGGAGATCAAGGTCTTCTACGTGCTCTACGACATGACCGGATCCAACTGCGGCAACCTGTGGCTGGTGCCGGGCAGTCACCGGCGCAGGCCCGCGGAACTGCGGGAGCGGGAAAACGGGACGGATCCGGAAGGGGCGGTCGAACTCAGGCTGCCCATCGGTTCGGCCGTGTTGTGGCGCACCGCGGTGTGGCACTGCGTCGGCCCCAACCTCTCGCGGAAGACGCGCAAGATCATGCACGTGGGGTACCATTACCGCTGGCTTCGGCCGACCGACTACAACGAGCAGGACCCCGGGCTCATCGAACGAAGCTCGCCCGTCCGGCGGCAGCTGCTGGGCGCTCTTTCCCCGAAGGGCGATCCGATGGGACCGGACCCGGGCTACCATCCCGCGTCGCGGCATTGGATGTCGGAAGACAAAGACGACGTACCGCTCCGCGAATGGGCGGAGGCGAGGGAGCCGGGCTGAGCAACACGGGCACCGCCTGTGTCGACCTACTCTCCCCGAGCGCTCGACCCGTTCTACTTCGGCGGTCCTTACGACGCCTCAATACGCCCCCTTAACCTTCCCGAACCACCCCCGTAGCGGGTCTCCCAACTCCTCCATGTAGCGTTCCATCCGCCCTTTCAGGTCCCGGCGCACGGCGTCGTAGGCCGGATCGCCGTACACGTTGTCGAGCTGATAGGGGTCGCGCTTCAGATCGTACAACTCGCCGGGATCGGTGGCGTTGAAGGTGAACTGGTGGTTTCGGGTGCGGACCATCCGCTGGTTGGCGACGGTGAAATGGCGGTCGAACACGCAGTAGACTTCTTCGCGGCCGTTCGAAAAGGGACGTCCCTCGATGGCCTGGAGGAAGGACTGGCCGTCGAGATCCGCGGGCACATCGAGACCCGCGGCGTCGAGGGATGACTGCATGATTTCGTGGAGGTAGACGAACTCGCCGCAGGCCGTGCCGGGTGCCTGGCATTCGGGATGGGCGATGACGAGGGGAATGCGGTAGATCTCGTCGTACATGAACTCGCCCTTCTCGATCAGCTTGTGCGCGCCGAGGCAGTCCCCGTGATCGGACGTATATACAATGATGGTGTTGTCGAGCTCGCCCAGTTTCTCCAGGTGCGCCACGACCCGTCCCACCATGTCGTCGATGAGTGTGCAGTGCCCGAAGTAGCGCGCCGCGATTTCCTGGAATCCCTCCCAGCCGTAGTCGCCCAGCCCCCACATGTGTTCGATCAGCTGCTGGCGGTAGGGCTTATTCTCGAAGGTCTCGGCGTATCCCGGGTGTTCCGGTATAGCCTTCGGATCGTACATGGAAAAGTACGGCTCCGGGACCAGCGAAGGGCTGTGCGGTCCCCAGAAATTGGCCCACAGGTAGAAGGGCTCCTCGCCGGCGGCCACCTCGTCGAGCACGCGGATGGCTTCCTCGGCGACGTAATACTCGATGCACGACTCGACCGGCCCCTCGTGCAGGGCGAACATCTCCTGCCGCTGGTTCGCGGGATTGGTGCCGACGTAGCGGTGCGAAACCGTGGGCGGCGGGTCGAAACCGTGCTCTCTCAGAAAGTCGGCGTAATGGTTGTGACTGCTTAGGCTGCCGCCGAACTGCAGACCGGGCAGCAGATTCCCCCCGGGGAAGCCGTAACCCATGAAGTCCTTGCCCGTGAACCCGTAGCCCGTCGGACCGGTCTCCTGGTCCACGTGCCACTTGCCGGCGTATCCGCAGCGATAACCTGCATCCGACAGGTAGTGATTTATGCCCCGCACGCCCTCGCGTATACACAGTCCGTTGGCCGTCACCCCGTGATTGTGCGGATAGAGACCCGTGTAGAAGGAGGCGCGGGCCGGCGAGCAGATCGCCGTCGGCGTGAACGCCCAGTCGAAGCGCACGCCGCGCGCGGCCAGGGCGTCGATGTGCGGCGTCCGGCACACCTCGTTCAGCCCGTAGCAACTCACCGTGTCGAGCCGCTGCTGGTCGGACATCAGGACGACGATATTGGGTCGCTTTGGCAATGGGTGCTCCTCTCAACTAGCACGTCCATACATAAACAAACTCAGCAATGAAGTAATGAATCTAAACCTGATGTCCCGGTCAAGTTAACAAGTGCCATGTACTACTCGTAGGCCAAGATTGGAATTGAAGGCACACATTGCGCTCAATCAGGACACCATGTATAATCAGTCGCCAGCGTTTCCGACAAATTGTGTTAAGTAAAGAGTGCTTGTTCCTTGAACTTCAGGGCGTAGATATGTGTCTGATCCGAAAAAGAAGTAGAATTGCCTTCGCGGTTTTACTTGCTGCGGTTATGGCGGTATGCGGAATCGAACGCTCAGAAGCTCAGAAGCTGACGGTAGTAAGTTGGGGCGGTGCTTTTTCTCGTGCCAGTATCAAAGCCTATCACGAAAGGTTTACCCGGGAAACAGGTATTGCGATCGACTATGAAGACTACAACGGAGGACTGGCGCAGATCCGCAGCCAGGTTGCCGCAGGCAACGTATACTGGGACGTTGTAAATTTGGAAATATCGGATTTCGTAAGGGGTTGCGACGAAGGACTGCTGGTGCCCCTCTCTATAGAGGAGTTCCCTGATGGTGCGGATGGAACTCCAGCCAGAGAAGACTTCATGGACGGAACGATACTGGAATGTGGTGTGGGCATGCGTTTCGCGTCTACCGTGTACGCTTACAACGAACAGAGCATTCAAGGCGACAAGCCGACGACCATCGCCGACTTTTTCGACTTGGATCGTTTTCCGGGACGGCGGGGAATGCGTCGTTCGCCATTGGTGAATCTGGAATTCGCGCTTATGGCCGACGGTGTTCCCGTCAGCCAAGTCTATGAAGTCCTGGATACACCCGAGGGTGTAGAGCGTGCATTCCGCAAACTTGGCTCCATTAAAGACTACATAATTTGGTGGGAGACCGGCGCACAACCACCACAGTTACTGGCCGACGAAGAGGTAGTGATGACTACGGCCTACAATGGCCGGATTTTCAATGCCCAGATCCTGGAAAACCAGCCATTCGTTATTGTTTGGGACGGGCAGGTATTGGATTCGGGTGGTTTAGGCATCGTCGCGGGTACCAAAAATCTCGAATATGCAAAAGCTTTCGTTCATTTCGCGACCACGGCTCAATCCATGGCGGGTTTAACGAGGTACATTTCCTACAGTCCCACTCGCCGATCCGCCATACCCCTGATTACGACACATGCGGAATCAGGAGTGAACATGAGGCCACACATGCCGACAACTCCGGAGAACACAGCCCGGGCATTATTCAACGACTGGAATTGGTGGAGCGATAACGGCGAGGAATTGATCGAACGCTTCAGTACCTGGCTAGCGAGGTAGGCAATCAACCACCGAGGTTATAAATGACCAACCATGACCCGCATGTGACCTCCCTAGCATTTTACCTGGCGGACCACTACGGCCTGACTCAACCTGTCGATGTACGCGAACTGGAGCCCGGGGCCAATCGGAACTTCGTCGTTACTTCGCAGGGTCAGCTGTACGTCTACAGGATCTATACGGACCATGACTTCTACGTCCGTAATCCCGATGCCTACCGGTACAAACTCGACCTGCTGGCATTTCTGGGAGCATACAACCTGGCTGTACCCGAACCGGTCAAGCGGCTGGATGGACAAAAGCTGAGTGTTTCGGAGGCTATATTCGGCGCTCAAATCGGTGTTCAAATTGACAACCTGCCGGTTTTAGCGAACGCCTGGACGTAAGAACACGCTCGCAGGATTCATTCGGCCCCGATCCATGCGGTACCGTAGTCGTTATCCATCTCTCGATACATGCTGTGAACGTGATCTACGGTGTCCTCGCCGTTCTGAACCGCATATTCGAGTACGATGGACGTGCCGGTTACGCGGAAATACGCTGCGCCCGGGACATTCTGCCGTCCCCACCATCCAAAGTACGTGTCCTCGATATCGGCCTCCACGGCTTTCATTTTCTGTGCATAATCGTCATTGTTCATGAAACCCAGTCGGGCCTCAATGACATCCAGGAGCAACGTTTTCTGCATGGCGGTCAGTTCGCTTCCCCTGATGCCTTCCGGCGCAACGGTAACACCATACTTACCCGGCCCCAGCAGAAGGTCGATGGGCCGATCTGAACGCACGGCTTGTCCTTTCTGTTTGTCCGTAAGGCTCTCCATGAACACCTGTGCCGCCGCAGTTTCCTTTCGCGTAACGAAGATGTCGTCTCCGTCCAGGTGCAGGTGCAGCGGTTGGCCGCCTGTCAGCATAGGTGAAAAGGAAACGTTCGGTCCGAATACGGTGGCGTTTATGGCGAGATGATGCCCTCCGAACTGGAACATCCAGGGCTCAGTAGTGGACGGTTCACCGAGAAAAGCAGCGGTGAAATACCTGCTGCCGTACTTCATGACGCCGAGTACGTCTCCAGAGATCAGCAAGTCTTCCGCGGCCAGTTGATGCGTGATGTTCTCCATACCGGCTTCACTCAGCAGTTCCCCAAGAAGTTCATCCAGAATCGCCCGCTGTGCTTCAGAGAGCACACCGAGCATTACACCTCCTCGCGGAACCATGCCCTCGGGTAAGTTGGACCAGTTCGAGCGCTGTGCGTTATCGGTAAACCGGTATGTTGCCGCCTGTCTTTGACTGTCGTCCAGCGAATCCAGCAAGAGCCTTGCAGCTGCCACGATGGCCTCGGTTTTCTTGTCTGCAACAGGGACCTCGTAATCGTTTTTGAACTTGATTTCTACCGATGAGGGGCCCGTTCCAAAGAAAATCCGCGTCCCAACATCCGGGCGAAACAACAGATAGGCGAAAAACGCGGCAACGACCATCATTGCACCGAGAAGGCAAATCAACACACGATTCATGAATCCCGCCTTATTCATACATTCCTCAGAAAGATGTGCGGTGTCCGGCACATCTCGTTCAGTCCGAAGCAACTCACCAGGTCGAGCTGTTGCTGGCCGGACATCAGGACGATGATATTGGGTCGCTCAGGCAATGAAATTAAACTTGTTGCCCTGGTCAAGTTTGCAGACTAATATCTGCACCCATCATGAACAATACTTTCGACTCTTCCGCATCTGCCGGATCAACGGGGCAGTCCTGTGCCGCAGTCGCCACTTTCCTAGTGGAGCACTATGGCCTGGCTCCACCCGTCGACGTACGCGAACTGGAGCCCGGGGCCAACAGGAACTTTCTCGTCACCTCGCAGGATCAGCGATACGTCTACCGGATCTATACTGACCACACTTTCTACGTCCGCAATCCCGAGGCCTACCGTTACGAGCTCGACCTGCTGGATTACCTGGGGGAATACAACCTGGCCGTACCCGAACCGGTCAGGCGGCTGGATGGCCAACGGCTGAGTGTAATGGGCTCTGCGACCGATAATCCATCCGGTCCTTCTTCCGGACCATGGAGCGACGGGACCTGCGGCGCCCTGTTTCGCTTCTTTGAGGGAGAGGAACATGTAACCTGGTATCCTGAGGTGAAAGAACCTGTCGTAATCTCATTTGGTGCTTCCGTGGCCGAGATGCACCAGCGGGCGGACCAGTTTCAGAAACCATATTGCCGTCACCATTTCGATCTGCAATACCTGCTGGACGGTCCGCTGCAGACGCTGGAATCCATCCTGAAGGAGCGGCGCGGCGAGGACCTGTCTTTCTTCAAAGATTACGCCGATCACATGCGCCGACAGATCAACGCGCTGGGCAAGGGTAAGGACATCTACGGTCTCATCCATGCCGATCTGCACGTCGGAAACATCCTGTATCATCCCGACAACGGATACTGCATCCTGGATTTCGACCAGTGTGCCTTCGGCTGGCGGGCGTATGACGTGGCGACCTTCAAGTATAACATCATCGAGACGGTGCCGGATCATTTGACGGACGAAATCTGGCGTTGCTTCCTGGAAGGATACAACCGGGTACGTCCATTAACCAAGGCGGAACTGGACTGCCTGCCGGTCTTCGCGAACGCCTGGACGCTATGGGATATCGGCGAGACGTTGGTACTGGCAACGGAGTGGGGCGGTCACCGGCCGGACCTGGTCGAGGGAGATCTGACTCAGGACGAGTATTTGGACTGGGCGGTTGAGACTTTGCGGGGGATGGTGTGAGAAGGATACCGAAAACCGTATTCATTTTACTGCTTTCTGTGGGTTATCCGTCGTTTACTGAGGCACAGAGTGTGGGAGACAGGCTTCGCGTCACTACGCCGTATGCTCGTTATGATGGTTACCTATCGGCCCATGACTCAACCGGCTTTAGCTTGAGTCAGCGAGATGGTCATCATCTGCGGATTCGCCATGGCGAAATCGAATTGCTTGAGCGTCACGTGGGTACACAGTCATACAGGGCAGTAGGTTTCCTTGTTGGCGGGGGCATCGGGATCGCGGCAGGCATTGTGTTAAGTCAAATCGCAGATAACTCCTGTGACCAGGGTACGGTATCTGATGATTCCTGTGAAGGAAAACCCTGGATCGATGGAAAGCTGGCTGCTTCGATTGGCGGTTCCAGCCTTGCGATAACCGGGTATATGGTCGGCGTGCTGATCAGGAGGAATGTCTGGCAGCAGACTTCCGTCCCAACAGTCGGAAGTCTTCAGTTTTACCCTACAATAGAAGTCCAATTTGCCTATCAATCGGCCTGGGTAGGTATCGGTCTGGCTATGTCGTTCTAGTGTTTGTCTTGCGGCACAGCATTCAACCGATAGCACGCTTATGGCTTTGATGTCTCCAATGTCTGTAACTACAAAAGACTACCGAGATATGTGATTCCGAAGTACCCGTCTGAAGTAAGAGAGGTTCGAGTGATGCACATTTGCCGAGTCCTGTTCGGCCTGTTGATACTCATCATACAGCCCATTTCGACGGCACAGATCGTGGGAGACCGGCTAAGGGTCACGACCACAGAGGGACGTTTTGATGGGTACGTGACAGCAATTGATTCCACTGGTATCGATCTCGATTTACGGAATGATGGTTCACACTTGGTACCACATGCCGATATCGTACTACTTGAGCGATTTATGAGGACGCGGTCCTACAAGAAAGAAGGATTGCTGATCGGAGCAGGTGTGGGCGTCTCGGCAGGCATTATTGCGGGTTTGATTGTGGATGGCTCTTGTGAACAAGGAGTGAAATCCGATGGTTTATGTGACGTAAACGGCTGGGCTGATGGAAGATTGGCTGCTTCGATCTGGGGTACTGGTCTCGGATTGAGCGGTTTTATTATAGGCGCGTTGATTAGAAAAGACGAATGGCAGCAGATTGCCACCCCAACGCTCGGAAATCTTCGGTTTTACCCTTCGATCGATGTCCGTTTTAATAACCACACAGCCTGCGATGTGCGTGTTGGTTTTGCAGTAAAGTTCTAGTGGCTTGAAGGATCAATCCCTGTTTTAGCCCACCATCTGTTAAAAGAGGGTGTCACAAGCCTGACACCCCCCTTATAGGTTCTGCAATACAAGTGAAGAACCAATGTGATTCTACTTAATTTCCAGTTGACCTATTTTCACCCAGTCAATATTCGGGATTAATACTGTAACAATGTAAATACCTTCGTCTGATCTATTAACGGTGGATGACTGACTAACCAAAGTGGCACTTAACTGTGCAGGTTCAAATTTGTAGAGCCCGCCAGTGATCGCATCAACAGCTAGCCCGATAGCTGCACCGAAAATGATGTTTCCCCACATCCAGCCACTTACTTTACGTTGAAACGTAAGTCTTGCTGTGTGGTAACCATCTAGAGATATGTTTACTACATGCTGATCTTTACGTTTCATTTCAATAAACAGTGGCGTAATCCCCAAGTGTTGGTTGTTTACCGAAACTGTAGCACCTTCAGGCACACTCGATACCCCAACAGATTGAGTCTTTCCATGCATAATCGTCGCACACCCGATGGGTAATACAACCATTATTAATGGGAGCCACTGACGCAGTTTCATTCGTACTCCCTTAGCTAAAAGCGAATTTCATAGTGTCAATCTAACTATTACATCAGAGATTTGTATAGGACTGTCAAGAATCGATATCTGAGTTGGTGATTACTTGCCAAATGCTGGTTTATTATCCGCCCAACCCCCTCCTCGCCTCCACCACCCTTTCCACCGCCTGCTCCCGCGTGTCCGCCATAGCTGTCAAGTGCCCCATCTTTCTGCCTGGCCGGGCTTCCTGTTTCCCGTATAGATGTAATTTGATCTCCGGAATGGCCAGGACCGCCGCCCAGTCGGGCTCGCCATTCGCCCACAGATCTCCCAGCAAGTTGGCCATGGCCGCGGGCCGGGGCTGCTCGGTCGATCCGAGGGGCAGGCCGCAAACGGCTCGGACCTGTTGCTCGAACTGGCTGGTAACGCAGGCGTCGAAGGTGAAGTGACCCGAGTTGTGGACGCGGGGCGCGATCTCGTTGATGATGAGGTTCCCGGTGCGGTCGAGAAAGTACTCGACGCAGGCGACCCCGACGACGTCGAGGGCTTCGAATACCTTCCGCGTGAGGTTCACGGCGGTGACGTTTACCGCGCCGGACACGTCGGCTGGAGCGGTCGTAACGTCAAGTATGTGGCGACTGTGCTTGTTCTCGACGGCACCGTAGTGGGCGAAATCGGCGTTCAATCCTCTCGCGGCGACCACGGACAGTTCGAGTTCGAAATCGATAAACGCTTCTAGCACCGCTTCCTGCCCCGCCATGGTCGTCCAAGCGTCGCCCACGTCGTCAGCCGAATCGATCTTTACCTGACCCTTTCCGTCATATCCGAAACCGGCCGTCTTGAGCACGGCGGGCGTACCGATTTCCTCGACGGCCGCTGCCAGTTCCTTCCCCGACTTGACGTGACGAAACGGCGCGACCGGAAACCCGTGCTCCGCCAAAAAAGTCTTCTCCCGCAGGCGGTTCTGCGTCGTGTGGAGTACGCTGCCTTTGGGGCGAACCGGTGCGATGGGCGATGCGGCGTCGACGCATTCGGCGGATATGTTCTCGAACTCAAGGGTGATGACGTCCACATCGGCGGCGAAGCGCTTCACAGCTTCCACATCGTCATAGGCGGCCACGACTTCGCGGTCTGCGACGTGACCGGTAGGCGAGTCGGATTCTGGTGAGAGGGTGTGGATGCGATAGCCCATGCGCCGGGCGGCGATGGCGATCATGCGGCCGAGTTGGCCGCTTCCGAGGATACCGATGGTCGATCCTGGAAGGATTGGGTCGTTCATGTCGCGGAGCCGTCCGTTACGGTCCGGTCGTTTATAGCGCTCGCGACGGCCAGTTCGTGTGTTCCACTCACGTCAGCTCGTCCCCCATGACCTTCCCGGTCTGATCCTCCCGATACTTCCTCAGTTTCTCCCGCAGGTCCGGCCGCGAGTTGGCCAGGATGGCCACGGCGAGCAGGCCCGCGTTCACGGCGCCGGACTGGCCGATGGCCAGGGTGCCCACGGGGATGCCGCGGGGCATCTGGACGATGGAGAGCAGGGAGTCCATCCCATTGAGCGCCTTGCTTTCTACAGGCACGCCGAGTACGGGAAGGAGCGTCTGGGCAGCCATCATGCCGGGCAGGTGGGCTGCGCCGCCGGCGCCTGCGATGATGACTTCGAGGCCTCGTCCCTCGGCCTCGGCCGCGTACTCGGCCAGCCAGACGGGCGTGCGGTGGGCCGAGACGATCCGGCATTCGTGGGGCACGCCAAACTGCTCGAGCACCTCCTGGACGTTCCGCATGGTGTCCCAGTCGGACTTGCTGCCCATAACCACGCCGACGAGGGGATTGGAAGTGGGTTTGTTTACGTTCATGGATTCACCTCTTCAACGACAAGGGCATTGGCGTGTAGCAACTGAGCAACCTGATGAAATGTCGCCACGTACGGAAGGTCGCCACCCGCGGCATGGCACACCGCGGACAGTGAAACATTCGTCTCAAATCTTGCATGCGTCGCCGTTGCATCCCATTTTTCTTCGTCCCGCGATCTTCAGGACGGGCGGCAGGTACAGCAGCAGTCCGAAAGGAACCAACAGGGGAACCTGCAAGCACACTTTGCGAGCCGCATAGATCCCGGTGAAAGTCCGGTCCGTTCTGTTTTCGACCACGACGATTTCGCCTGCGGGAACTTCTCCAATCGGCGACCGGTCGGTCCGCAGCTCGACCCGGTCCAGCCAGTCCATGCGACCCGTGCGTGCCGCCTTTCGCGCGCAGTCGGGACAGTGCTCATTGAAATACAGTCTTACACTCACTACTTAACCCCGTCCTGCGCCAGAATATGCTCCACCACCTTCGGTCCATGCAAGCGGCTATTTTCGATGAAGATGTCGCTGCTTACGTTGCCGGCGGTGATGACGCCGATGATGTAGATACCGGGCACGTTGGATTCGAAGGTGTCGGGGTCGTGGACCGGAATGTTGTCTTCGGGCAGG
Source organism: Gemmatimonadota bacterium (assembly GCA_009838645.1). Taxonomy (NCBI): domain Bacteria; kingdom Pseudomonadati; phylum Gemmatimonadota; species Gemmatimonadota bacterium. The sequence goes on from VXRC01000024.1 coordinate 207,420, forward strand.
ACTACGACGCCTGTGCCGCTGAGAAAGGGCACGTCGGGGCCGTGGCCCGTCATGCAGAATACGAAGTCGTTCGGGATCACGCGCTTCGAGCCCGACACGTCCAGGACGACCTCGGTCTGCCGGATCTCCTTCAGCGTGGAGTCCATGATGGCCGTGATCGATCCCTCGGCGATGCGGTTCTCCAGGTCGGGCAGGACCCAGTACTTAATGCCCCGGAACGCGCCGCGGCGGTAGGACATGGTCACCCGCGCGCCGGCGCGGTAGAGGGTCAGGGCCGTCTCCACGGCCGAGCTCTTGCCGCCCACGACGAGGACGTCCCGGTCGAAGTAGGGGTGGCCCTCCTTGAAGTAGTGGAAGACCTTGGGCAGTTCCTCGCCCGGCACGCCGATCCGGTTGGCGCTGTCGAAGGCGCCGGTGGCCAGGATGACCTTCCGGGTGCGGTAGTGGCGGTCGCCCTCTCGCTGCGAGACCGATTCGATCTCGAAGTCTCCGTCCTGACCCGAGATGCGGGTGACCTCCTCGTAGGTGTTCACCTTGAGTCCCTGGGACTCGACGAATTTCAGGTAGTAGTTCAGCGCCTCTTCCCGGGTGGGCTTGAGCCCCTGGACGATCATGGGCACGTCGCCCAGCGAGATGAGTTCCGGGGTCGAGTAGAAGATCAGGCCCGTGGGGAACTGGTAGATGGTGTGGACGATGCACTGGCGCTCCACGACCACGTAGTCCAATCCGACCTGCCTGGCGGCGTAGGCCGCGGCGAGTCCGGCCGGTCCGGCTCCGATGATGACGGCGTCGTACAAGTTTCCTCCGATCCTAGTCTTCCAGTTCCATGGCGACGACCTCCCACTCCAGGTAGAGATTCTCCAGTTCCTGCCGGGCGCGTGCGTAGGCGCTGCCGACCCGTTCGACCTGCTCCCGGTCGGAGAAGGTCCCTTCCTCGCCGAGGTCGCCCTCGAGTCGGGCGATCTCCGCCTCCTTCTTCCGAATGGCCTCCTCCAGCGCTTCGGCCATCATCCGCTGCTCCTTGCGTTCCTTTTTCCGGGGATCGTAGGCCGTCCCGCCCGCCCCGCCCGTCGTCCCGCCAGCCGTTCCGGCACTATCGCCAGCCGTTCCGGCCCTGCGGCGTGGCTTCTTCTCCTTCGACCGCGCGGCTTCGAGGCGCTGCTCCTCCTTGTAAGCCCGGTACTCCGAGTAGGTGCCTTCCCAGTGGCGGACGCCGTCCTGTTCGAAGATCAACAGCGCGCCGACCATCTGGTCGAGGAAATACCGGTCGTGGGACGCCACCATGAGCGTGCCGGGGTAGTCGGCAAGGGCCTGCTCGAGGGCCTGCCTGGAGAGGATGTCGAGGTGGTTGGTCGGTTCGTCGAGGACCAGGAAGTTCGGTTCCTCCAGGATCAACTTGGCCAGCGCCAGGCGCCCCTGCTCCCCTCCACTCAGCAGGTTCACCTGCTTGAAGACGTCGTCTCCGCGGAAGAGGAAACGGCCGAGGAGGTTGCGCACCGTGCCCTCATTCAGGGCCGGCCTGACCGACCAGAGTTCGTTCAGCACGGACCGCTCGCCCGTCAGGCTGGCCCGTTCCTGGTCGTAGTAGCCGATGTCCACGCCCGTGCCCAGGCGGATGCGCCCGGACGTAGGCGTCTCCTGGCCCACGATCATGCGGAGCAGCGTGGTCTTGCCCGCGCCGTTGTACCCGATCAGGCCCACGCGGTCGCCCAGGTGCTGGGTGAAATGCAATTCCGAGAACAATGTCCGCGTGCCGTAGCTCTTGGATAGGTCATCGAGGGCGAGCACGTCCCGGCCGCTGCGCTTCATCGTCCCGAAGTTCAGAGAGGCCGACCGGTGCTTCGTCCGCGGCTTTTCGAGGCGGTTCAGGCGCGCCAGATGGCTCCGCCTTCCCTGGGCCTGCTTGGTCTTGACGCCCTCGATGGTCCGGCGTATGAATTCTTCCCGCTCCTTGATGAAGGCCTGCTGCTGGTCATACGCGCGCTGCCGCGCCTTGAGGCGTTCGGCCTTGACCTCCATGGCACGGGTGTAGTTGCCCGGGAAGTTCTGCAGCCCCAGGTCTTCCAGTTCGGCGATCCGGTTCACTGTCCGGTCGAGGAAGTAGCGGTCGTGGGAAACGAGCAGGATGGCCGCCGGGTGATCGGAGATGTAATCCTCCAGCCACTCCGTCGCGGCTACGTCCAGGTGGCTTTCCGGCTCGTCCAGCAGCAGCAGGTCCGCGTCCCCCAGCAGCAGCTTGCCCAGGCGCAGGCGCGTCTTCTGCCCGCCGCTGAGCACGTTGACCGGCAGGGGCAGATCCTCCTCTTTGAAACCCAGGCCGTGGAGCACGGTCTTTGCGCGGTGCGGGTAGGTGTAGCCACCGGCCCGTTCGAACTCCTCGGTCAGCCGGCCGTACAGCCCCAGCCGGCGCTCGGTTTCCTCGGCGTCGCCCTTCGCTTTCTCCAGCGCCGCTTCGGCCTCGCGCAGCTGCTTTTCCAGTTCATGAATGCGCTCGAAGCTGCTCAGCGCCTCGTCCAGGACCGAGTTGGTGGCTGTCAGGTGCGCGTCCTGGGTCAGGTAGCCGGTCCGGAGGTCCCGCCGGCGGGAGATCTCACCTTCGTCCGGCGACAGGTCGCCGGTGATGAGCTGCAGCATGGTCGTCTTGCCGGTCCCGTTGGAACCGATCAGGCCCACGTGCTGGCCGGGGTCGATGCCCCAGCTGATGCCCTGGAGGACACACTGCGCGCCATAGTGTTTCGTGACTTTGTGGAAGGATACGAGCGCCATGGGTCAAGCCGTGATTGAGGAAGTCGTGGTCGCCGAGGGCATGCTCACGCAAGTCGTGTTCGTGGTCGCCGTGTTCGTGTTCGCCGAAGGAAACCGGGTAATATCAAAAAACCATGGAAGGCTGGCCGATAGCTTCCATGGTTTCGTCGAGTGGGATGCACTCAGTACGGCATTTTGTATGCGTGCGACCCGGTCAGGCACAGGCCTGTCCAGGCAGTCCAGGCAGTCCAGGCACATCCGGGCCGGGTAGGTCTTTGTACGGATGCCGACTCGCAGGGGCGGCCCCTGAAAAGTGAGCGGGTGCCGCCGGGTCGGGTCAGACCGGCCCGTGAATCAGACGGCGGCTTCCTGGGCGGTGACTTCTCCGTCCGCGTACCATTCCACGAAGTTGTAGACCCCCTTGCGGATGATCCCGCGGGGATTCCCGTGTATGTCCACCCGGTCGCTGCGCACCGTGACGATCTTGGAGCGGGTATCGATCTCTTCGTCGGGCACGATGACCCGGGCTACGAAGAACTTGCCGTCCTGCTCGCAGACGCCGAATTCCATGTTCTTGCTGTTCAGATCCTGAACGCAGAACTCGATGGCTTCACGCTTTTCGAATTCGCCTGTTACCTGAATGTATTCGCCCTCGGTGGGTCCCAGTAGCTGCATACGATCGCTCTCTTCCTGCCGCGTGCCCATGGTTACCGATGAAATCCAGGTCGCTTAATGAGTGCGCACGCCTCGACTCAGCGACCCCGGAATGCCGCGGGACGTTTCTCGAGAAACGCCGCGATGCCTTCCGCCTTGTCCTCTGTGGAGCTCACCGCTCCGAATTCTCGGGCCTCCAGCGCCAGGGCTTCGTCCAGCCCCTGGTCCAGCCCTTCGTTGACGCAGGTCTTGATGGAAGCCAGCGCCACGCCGCCCTTGGCGGCCATGCGCCCGGCCAGTTCCCCGACCGTCTCCATCAAGTCCTCCGGCTCCGTAACGCGATTGACGAGCCCGAGGCGATGGGCCTCGGCGGCATCGAACATATCGCCCGTCATCATCAACTCGAGGGCCCGTCCCCGGCCGATGAGTCGCGGCAACCGCTGCGTGCCGCCCCATCCCGGGACCAGGCCGAGGTTGATTTCCGGCTGGCCGAACCGGGCTTTCTCCGAGGCGTACCGCAGATCGCACGCCATGGCCAGTTCGCATCCGCCTCCCAGCGCCACTCCGTTCACGGCGGCAATGACCGGCAATCTGAAACCTTCGATCCGCCGGAAGAGGCGATGCCAGCGATGGGTCATTTCCTCGGCGTCCGAACCCGACAGCCGCTGCAGTTCACGGATGTCGGCTCCGGCGGCAAAGGCCCGATCGCCGCTCCCCGTGAGAATCACCACGGAAGCAGCCGGGTCGTCGTCAATCTGGTCGAGCGCTTCACCGAGTTCGCGTCCGACCTGGGCGCTGAGCACGTTCAGGGGAGGATGGTCGATCGTGATCATGACCACCCCGCCGTCCTGCTCTTTGAGGATCTGCTCAAACGACATGCAAGCGCCTTGTCGACGTGCCTTAAAACAACCCATTTCACCGGGACGATTCCAATGGAAATCGACCCGGTTTCCGCGGAAAGCGCGAACAGTTTAAGATAATGTATTTACGTCACTTCGTCAATAGCAAAGTTTGAAATTGTAACAGGATCGTCACACAATCCAGGAGGGGTACCGCCAGGAAAATCCAGGTCGCCGGAGCGCGGGAAAGGCAGGGAAATCGCGGGCCCTATTCCCGGTCCCGCGCGTCGACCGTCCACTGCTCCCGGCAGCGGCCGTCGCCGTCGATTACGTACACCTGGCGATGCAGTGCGGAGCAGGGGCATACGTGGGTTGGGAAGACGTAGATGGGATCGCCGACCGACAGGCCGGAGCTGTCCACGCTGTCCATGACCCAGTGTTCCTCGTTGTGCTGGCCGGGTTCGGCACCGGGGAGGTTCCAGGGGATGCCGCGCTGTCCGGCCGGGTCCGAAGCGATGGACTTGTTGCCCAGGTCGAGGGTCACGCGCGTCGCCGTGGGAATGCTGATGATGCGGCTGAGGAGCAGGGCCGCGGCTTCGAAGGGCAGGTCGGGAAAGCGGCTGCCGTACCCCCAGTCCCAGAATACCGAGGTGCCGGGCGAGGGCTCCACGTCTTCGGCCGGGGCATAGCACGGGAAGGATATAGAACCGCCCATGACGCGCCTCGGCACGGGCAGTCCCCGGGACTCCAGCCGGGCCTGGAACGCCCGCACCTGGTCCAGTGCGCCGCCGCAGGCCAGCCGGCGTTCTTCGATGTCCACCTGGTGGTTATGGCCGTCGTAGCCGTGCAATCCGCCGGGTGTGATGCCGGGCAGGCGGTCGAGCAGCGCGTAGAGTTCGAGCGCTTCCGGGCCGGCCTCGATCCCGGTGCGGTGCTGGCCCACGTCGAAGTCCAGCAGCACGTCGATGGTCACGCCGGAGCCGGCCGCCGCCGCCGACAGCGCCTCTGCCGCGCCCGCATCGTCCACCATGCTGCGGAAAGTCGCCTCGGGATAACGGCCGGCCAGCTCGACCAGGCGTCCGATGTTGGGCCCGATCATCTGGTAGGCGACGAAGACGTCCTCCACGCCCATCTCCGCCAGCATCCGCGCCTCGTATATCGTGGCGCACTTGAACTTGCCGATCCCGGCCGCGCGCTGCATCTCGATGACGGCCCGCATCTTGTGGGTCTTTATGTGGGGACGGAGGCGTTCGGGGCCGCCCGCGATCTCCAGGGTCCGGTCGATGTTTTCCTTGAGCCGCTCCCGGTAGACAAGCATGGAGGGACTGGGTATCTCGTCGACGTTGGCTACGAGGTATCGGGGATCCATGGGTACTCCTACTGTAGTTTACCGCGCGCCGCGATGTCCCACACGGACTCAACCGTACCGCCGCGCACGCCGTAGAACCGGTCGTGGAGGTTGATGGTCGTGCAGCAGTGGCTCGGGACGATGTGGAACTTGTCGCCCGGCCTGAGCGTGCAGGACGCGCCGGGCAGCTCGATCTTGACGTGTTCCTCGGACTGGCGCAGGATCGACGCGCCGTCCACGCCGCGGACGGTCTGCAGTCCCATGTCGTTCGTCATGGTCTTCAGGCCCGCGTCGGCGACGGCGAGTTCGTCGCCGGGCCGGCTGACGATGGTGGCGTAGATGGTGAGTGAACAATCGAATTCGGGGATGCGTTTCCGGTAGGTGCCGTCCATCAGGATGTAGGATCCCGCCTGCACTTCGTTCACGCCCGGAAACGTCCCGGTGACCTTGTACGTCCCCGTGCCGCCGCCGCTGACCAGGTCCACGGCCAGACCCCGCTCGCGTATGTAGTCGGCCGTCTGGGTAAGCATGGTCATGGACGCCCGGCAGCCGGCGTATCGCTCCTCGTCGTTCGGGTTGCCGATGATGTGGCCCTCGTAGCCCATCACCCCGCGAAAGATGACGCCGGGATGCTTGTCGATGGCCTGGGCGAGTCGCCAGGCGGGTTCGCCGGGCGGCACGCCGCAGCGCTCCATGCCGACGTCGACCTCGATGATCATGTTCACCCGGGTGCCGGCGGCCAGCGCCGCGTCGGAGATCTCCCGGACGTTTTCCTCGTGGTCCGAGGCGACGATGACGTCCGAATGGCGCGCGAGGGCGACGAGCCGGTCGATCTTGACCCGCCCGACGACCTGGTTGGCCACGAGGATGTCGCGAATGCCCGCCGCCGCCATAACCTCGGCCTCGCCCAGCTTGGCGCAGGTGACGCCCCGGGCGCCGGCCTCGATCTGCCGGTGGGCCAGGACCGGCGTCTTGTGCGTCTTGGTGTGGGGCCGCAAGTAGGCGTCCTTGTCGGCGAAGAACGCCGCCATGCGGGCGATGTTGCCTTCCATCAGGTCCAGGTCGATCACCAGGGCCGGGGTGTCGATGTCTTCGATCGGACTGCCGGGACGGGCCATGAGGCGTACTCCAGAATACTCGATAGATGCAAGCAGTTAAGTGTATAAACTTAGCGTATAAACAATGTATAGCCGTCCGCGCCTACCGCTTAAAGTATCTTCAGTGTATAGACGGGACGGCGAGGTAAAGAGTATGTTCAATGTATAGCCGACGGAAGGGCGAGGTACATTTTAATCTACCAATCCCGCGAATTCGGCACGGGCAGCGAACTGCCGTTCTCGGCGATGGACTGCTGGCTGACGAGGCCGGGCAGGGTCATGTCCATGGCCTCGTGCAGGCCGATGGACGGTTTGCGCCGGCCTTCCGCAGCTTCGATGAATTCGACCAGTTCATGGTAGTCGCTCCCGCCGTGCCCGGCGCCTTTCGCGGCCGCCGCCCTCATCCAGTCGGGCAGGAACTCCTCCTCCAGTTCGTGAAGGTCCATCCACGTGTTTTCGTCCGCGCACCGGGACCGCAGCCAGACGCGGTACGGCTGTCCCTTGCCCCGGGCCGATTCGTAGCAGCCGTCGGTCCCCTGGAGCTGGTAGTTGGTCAGTGCATGAGGGCGGTCGGAGGTAAGGTCCATCCGGATCTTGGCCAGGCCGCCGCCCGCCATCTTGCAGAGCATGACGCTCGTGTCCTGGGCGTAGGGCCTGCCCTCCGCGTCCAGGTAGTGATGGCCGCTGCCGTGGCATGATACGTACGCCACGCGGTCGTCGAACCACTGGAGGATGGGTCCCAGGCTGTGGGTCCCGTAGGTGATGCCGTCGATGCCGGACTGCCAGTGGCGGCGCCAGACCTGCTCGGGCGGCAGTCCCCGGGCCGCCAGGCGATGCTCGTCGTACCCCTTGAGCTCGTGGAGGTACTCCCCCTCGGCATAGTAGGGCGTGCCGAAATGCCCCGCCTTCACGAGCGCCTTCACCAGCACGTTCTCCCGGATGTAGGTGTAGTTCTCGCCCATCATGTACACGCGGCCGGAGGCCCCGGCCGCCCGGACGATCCCCCGGCACTCCTCGACCGAAACCGCCGCCGGGACCTCGCTGAATACGTGCAGCCCCCGGTCCAGTGCGGCGATGGCCTGCGGCGCATGCAGCGGCATGGGCGTGGCGATGATCACGCCGTCCAGGTCGGACCGTTCGAGCATTTCATCGTAGTCAGTGTACCGCTCCGAGGCGCCGAGCAGCTCGGCGGTGGCGGGCAGCGCACCGGCGTCGACGTCGCACACGGCGTGTACGCGGACCCGCGGGAGGGCATCGCAGGCGGCGCGGAAGCTCATGCCCCGGCCGCATGCCCCGGCGATGCCCAGGTGGAACTGTTCGTGACGAGGGTTCATAGCCGATCTCTTTCAGGTTCGTCGGGCCGGCCGGTCAACTCACCAGCGTGGCGATCCGTCTCATGCACACCGCCAGGAAGATCTCCTGCGCGCCGGGCAGGTCCTGGTGGGCATCGCTGTCGATGAAGTGGTTCATGGTCATGATAATGAGATACACCGACAGGGTGTCAAGGGGACTCTGTTCCACGACGGGGTGGCTGTCGCGGATGAGCGCCGCGAGCAACCGGGCCTGTTCCATCATGGCCGGCACGTCGTTGCGTTCATAGGCCTGGATGAATAGGGCGAAGAGGCTTTCCACGCTCCGGCGGGTGTCTTCGGGAACCGCCTTCGATTCGGTAAACCGGGAAACGGTCCGCTTGATCATGCGTTCCAGTTCGCCATAGCGTTCGTTTTCCTCCATGGACAACAGCTTGTAGAAGCGGTCTCCGGCGCCCAGCGTGTGGCAGATATTGTTGAGCAGCTGCAGCCGCACCGCGGGCGATGTGAAGGATCCGAGCCGGTCGAAGGTCGGCTTGATGATGCGGTAGTCCTCGCGGTGGCTCAGGGCCTCCACGAGCGTGGGGAAGGTCAACGGATCCACGTTGTTCGAGAATTGCCAGAACAGCAGTTCCTGCACGTCGTCGCCCTCCATCTGTCCCAGCCCGGAAATGGCACTGATCCGCACCCTGGGATCTTCGTCTTCCAGGGCCTCGACCAGCGGGTCCACCGCTTTGGCGTGTTTCAGCTGGCCCAGGGCCTCGGCCGCCTCGCTGCGGATGTCCGATGAAGGACTCTCCAGTTCCCGTATGAGCGAGTTCACCGCCACCTCCGAGCCGGTTTCCCCCAGCGCCCGCGCCGCCTGCCGGCGCACCTTGCCGCTGGCGTCGGACAGGGCCTGGACAAGGTGGTCGATGGCCATGGGATTCCGGGACCGACCCAGCCGGTAAGCCGCCCGCGCGCGCCGGTCTTCGGCCGTGGCCACGTTGAACACGATGTAGTTGAAGGTGTAGCTCAGCAGGTTGCCGCGGAACATGTTCGAAAGGAGCTGCTGGGACGAGATGGAGCGGGCGTCGCGTACCGGCCGGAGCAGGAACAGCGGCACGAAACGCATGATCCCGCTCAGGAAGAACAGGAGATTGATGTCCTGGATCAGGAACCCGGCCACGGTGAAGCGGACCCCGGCCAGCGAAGCCACCAGAATGCCGCCCAGGAGCGGACCGGCGGCGTAGAGCAGGTTGATCGACGTGGACCACGAGGCCATGTAGGCGACCCGCTCGTCCTGGTTCTCCTTCGGAAGCAGCGCGTACTGCAGGGGCGTGACCGCCAGGTTGATGCCGCCCATGATGAGGCCGGAGAGCAACATGGCGACGGCGACCATGGCGTGGTTGCCGGGCTGGCACAGCCCCCACAGAAAGGCGTTCAACGCGCCGGGAATGATGAGGATCTGGAGGACCGGCTTGCTGCCGAAGCGGTCGATGATCACGCTCCAGGCGCGGTAACCTGCTATAGTGGCGAGCGTGCCCAGGGCGCTCAGCAGGGAGATGGCGGTATAGCCGAACCCCAGCCGGTCGAGCATAAACACGCTGAAGAGCGGACCGGAGAGTCCCAGGGCGAACTGCCAGGACGCGTAGAATGTAACCAGCCGGCGGAAGTTCCCGTCGCGAAAGGGCTGCAGCAGGTGGCGCAGGGGATTCCGGGTCTCGGTCTCGTCGACACGGGACGGGTAGGGCGTGCGCCTGAGAAACAACGGCCCGGCGGCGCCGCAGAGGGTCCCCACAACGAAGACCACCACGAAGGCCATGAGCTTTTCGTCACCGGGAAACCAGTCCACGAATCGGCCCGTCATGACGCCCACCGCGGCGCCCACCAGGCTGTTGACGATGGTCTGGCGGCTCGTGAAGCGGGCGCGGATGTTCTCCGGGACGGTGCCGGCGACCCAGTTCGAGTAGAAGGGCGTGTAGATGTATCCCGCGGTCAGCCCGGCGACCAGGAAGATGAGCAGCATCCGCTGGTGCAGCGATTCGACGAAGAGGAAGGGGATCGTGATCATGAGCCCCCGGAACAGCGCCTCCAGCACGCCGTTCCATACGACCCAGCGCTTCTTGTTCTCGATGGTCTTGCTGAAGAGGGAGGAAATGATCTGCACCGGCGCGAGGATCGATGCGATCGCGGAGTAGAAGGCGATGTCCGACGCGTCCGCGCCGAGTGACAGCACGAAACCCGCGAAGACGGCCGTATTCGTGCCGACCATCTGGCCCCAGGCGCCCCAGAGTCCTCTCACGACGATAAAGGATCGAAGCGATCGGTTGACTTCGCCCCGTGAAAGCATGTTGGATTGCTCCGTTGGCCTGTCCGAATCAGCCGTATCACGGCCCCGCAATATCAAGTGCCGACTTCGATTGACTACACGGTCCCTCGGTCACGCTAAAAATGCACGGTCCGCCATATGCCGCGCTTCCCGCGAAACGCGCCACAGAATAGGAGCGCTGTACCGGTAACGTCAAGAATATAAAAAGAAAAAGCGAGAATCGTGGCCGGCATTTCCACTATTCCGTTAATAATCACAATGGAATCGGATCATTTAAAAGGAGCATGGAAATGGAAACCATATCAATCTGGATCCAGCCAGCCGTATTGGTGACAGCCTTTATCTTCTTCTGGCGGGAGGCCAGGGGGAGCAGGCGGGAAATCAAGGCCGACATGCTTGAAACAGAATCCAGGATTCTCGACGGGATTGACGAGAAAATTAAAGTCGTGGACGTGCGGTTTGATGCCGTGGAAAGGCGATTCGACGAAGTGGACCGGCGGTTCGATGCCGTTGACCGGCGGTTTGACGCTGTTGACCGGCGGTTCGATCGGATGGAGGAACGAATGTCCTCAGTCGAAATCCACCAGGGCAGACTGAACGAGAGGATGACGGCCACGGAAGGACGGGTGAATGAAATGGACGCCAATAACTGAGCGAACGGGCCCTGAAATTGAAGAAATGGCGCTAAATCGTGAGGCTAAGTGCGGATGTCAACGAGTTGAAGCAGGGCAGAACGGCTTCCAGAACAGGTCGGGCTTCTGTTGGCTGATTCCGTGAGCTGATTCCGAAAGCTGGTCTCGTAAGCTGGTTGTATAAATCAAATCAAATCAGATCAAATCAAATTGACAGTCGAGCCAATTGGCGTACATTATAATCATAATAGTAAAGGACTGCTACCTCAACCTACAGCCAGCCTGACAGGATCCATGCGACGCACCGCACTCTTCTTCATACTTCCGGTACTGGTGTTTCTGGCAACCCACGGCACGGCCGTTGCGCAAGTTGAAGCTGTCGTGGACGAAGGCCGGGAACAGATCGCCGCGTCCGTCGAGGAGTTGTTGATCGCGCCGTGCTGCTGGCGCGCCCCGCTGAGCCAGCACTACTCGGGTACCGCGGAACGGATGAAAGAGGATCTTCGGGAAATGCTCGCCAACGGGCAGACGCAAGAGGAGATCCTTGATCATTACAAGGCCATGTACGGCGAACGCATCCTTTCCTCCCCGCCCAATGCCGGGTTCAACCGTCTGGCCTATCTTTTCACGCCGCTCATGTTCCTCATCGGCGGCGGGGTCATCTTCATCACGCTGCGCCGTTGGCGGTCCGGACGGCTAAGCCGCGGTGACGCCCAGGTCGTCGCAGGTACAGGCACCGGTCCCCGTCACAGAGACCGCATCGACGCGGAACTGAACGCCTACGACTGATCCCTTTTCTGCCGCTCCGTCCAGGCCTCGCCCTCGCCGTAACTTTCGAAGATATCCTCCAACAGCACTTCCAGCACGGGGCTGAAGTACCGTCCGCGCCGCCAGGCCACGCCGATATCCCGGCTGAATTCGAAGCCCTCGACGGCAACCTCGCGAAGCGTGCCGGCCGCGATGGATTCCCGGACCGTCAGTGAAGGCAGGAAGGAAATCCCCACGCCCGCCTCCACGAGTTTCCGCATGGCCTCCGGACTGCGCATTTCCATGACGACGCGCGGCGACACGCCCACCTCGGTGAATCGTTCGTCCACGATCCGCCGCGACACGGAATCCTCGTGAAAGAGGATCAGCGGCTGTTCCGCCACCTCCGTCAGCGCGACCGACTTCCGGCCGGCGAAGGGATGGCCGCCGCCGACCACGAGCGGCATGGCATCGTGGTAGATGGACATGGTCTCGATCCGGGGATGGGCGTACGGCAGGGTGATCAGGGCGAATTCCGACCGGTTGGCCAGGAGTTCCTCCACCAGGTAATGGGAGGGCGAGACGTGCACGGACAGTTCCAGTTCCGGATACCGTTCCACGTAGCGCTTGAGGATGTCGGTGAGCAGGTAGGTCACCGCGGCGTCGGTGGCGCCGAAGGCGAAGCCCTCGCCCGGCAGTACGTCCCCGCTGGCCAGGCGGTTCTCCGCCTCCTCGGCCAGATCCTGGATGCGCACGGCGTAGTCGACCAGCGTCCGGCCTTCCATGGTCAGCGATACGTGGCGGCTGCCCCGGTTGAACAACTTCACGCCCAGCGTCTCTTCCAGTTCCCGCACGCCGTTGCTCACCGTGGGCTGCGTCACGTGCATGTCCCGGGCCGCCCGGGAGAAACTCTCGCGCCGCGCGACGGCAAGGAAGTATTGCAGGTAGTACAGGTTCATGGCGTTTGCTCCTTTAACTATAGATAGCGTCTATAGATAATATAACAATAATTAAT